>JBBSFP010000251.1:0-4736 GCA_038238625.1 Tepidisphaerales bacterium | reverse complement strand
GCAGGCCCGCCGCAGTGATCAACAAGTCAATCGTGACGACCAATATCACGATGAACCGCACCCGTCGACGCCCCCCACCCGCCTTTGCAGCCCGGGACTCATCCCTCCGCGCAAGTATGTCATTCATTACGGCACCGGCCTTGTTTGCGGCAAAACCTGGGAAGCCCATTCAACTGGCTGCTGAAATTCCTGCACAGTTTGCCGGGCCACATCCTGCAACGCATGGGCAACGGCAGAATTTAAGTAGACCACGTATCGTCCGCGCTCGTCGATAAGATGGCTGGCTGTTTCGGTTGGCTGCCTATCCAACAGCGTTTGATAAAACACGCACGCTGCAAGGTATGAACCGGCCTCCGTGGGGTGCTTGCGATCATACGTCTGAGTAAGCGCGATCTCCGGGTGGGTCTGACGGGCCTTTTCAAAGGCCAAACCGACCGGTGCGACCTTTGCCCCGAGCTTTCTCGCCAGTTGCATGTAGGTGGCAGAAATAATTTTTTCGTCATCGCGCCGGTCTTCATCGGCCCAGGTCATAAACAAAATCGTTTTGGCACCAAGGGCTTTGATCTGCTCGTCCAATGCTTCGGCATAGCGAAACATGTCTTGCCGGCCCTCGGGTGTGAGCGTGCCGCGGCTATGTTCCTGCAGCACGATGTAATCCCAGTTCCCTTCGCGAATACGTTGCGCCGCCGGGCTATGGCGTTGCAGCCAATGTCGACGAAGTGTGCCGCCGTAAATCTGTACCATTTCTAACTTGGTGAACTTAATCTCTGGGTGCTGTTTTCGCTCGGCATCAGCAATCCGCGCGACCAGCAAGGGCTGGGTGCCATTAAATTCCGTAAAGCTATTACCGATGAACAGCACGCGCAGATAGTTGGGTGTGCGATAGCTCGGATCGATGCTGCTTTTGAGTGAGAGGTCAGGCCCCCGGTCATCACGATCGAAATAATACACGAGCTGATCGCGTTGCCAACATGCTATCCCGCCCAATCCGACCAGCAGCGTCATCCAAAACATCCGTCGGCCGGCACGATTTCTCATCACCCGCTTGAGCATCGCTCGAAATTGTAGCAGATGCACAGCCTTTGTTATTTGACCGAATCCCATTGCGTTAATATCCTTGGCCGCTTGACCACACTCAGTTCTGATTCCGATTCGCTTACGACTCCCCCTCCGATACCCGCGGCCGATCATGCACAAGTTTGGCTCGATTTTGATGGCACTATCACGCGCCAGGATGTGCTCGACCAACTCATCTATGCGTTTGCCGAAAACGACTCCTGGAAATTGATCGAAGAACGCTGGCAGGCCGGCCTTATTGGTTCTTATGAGTGCCTGAAGCAGGAGTTCGCAGTACTGCGGGTGCAGCAACTACAACTCGACCCGTTTCTAGAAACCATCGAGATTGATAGCGGATTTGCATCCTTGCTGGCATCGCTGCAACGCCATCAGGTGCCCGTGGCGATCGTGAGCGACGGAATCGATCGATTCATTCAGCAAATCCTGGCGCGGCTGCCTGCAGCCCTGCGTCCCCGGTCAGAGGACGTTCGCTCTAATTCGATCACGTTCACTACCGATGGTTCACTGCAACTCGATTGCCCGCATCGCGAGATTGATTGTGAATCAGGGGCAGCGCATTGCAAATGTGCTTCGATTGCGGCGGTCGGGCATCCGGCTCGCCAACCCATTTATGTGGGTGATGGCCGCAGCGATCTCTGCCCAGCCCGAAAGATCAGTTGCGTATTTGCCAAGAATACGCTGGCAAAAATCCTTCAATTCGAAGGTCGATCGTTTCATCCATTCGCAACTCTTCACGATGTGGCGGGCATTCTGGAAGATGCGTGGAACCCTGTAGCTCGACCATGACCTCGGATTTACTCATCGAAGCCGCACTAGCTGCAGATGAACCTGCGATGAATACGCTGTTGCGTCAGAGCATTGAGCACCAAAGCATTAGCGGACAGGAAGGGCTATTCACCGGCTTCATTGAACATTGGGCCAGAGTTCATGATTTCACGACGGACCTTTGGGAGACCGATGACGCGGTAATCGCCGCACACCCCTGCGGTAGTGAAAATCATCTGCCATTGCGGGGCAGGCCGACGCTGGTCATCGGTTTACCCGGTGCCATCGGTCCACTGCTCATGTTCAATGCCCACGCGGATGTCGTCGCCGCCGATGAAACGGGATGGAGCGCCCATGAACGCGACGGCGTAATTTTCGGTCGTGGTGCGTGCGATGTGAAGGGACCGTTAATCGCCGCGCTGTGGGCCATGCGCGCCTGCCAAAGGCTGGGCCGCCCATTTCCCAACGTCAAGCTTGAATTGGTGCCCGGGGAAGAAGATTGCGTGGGCGTGGGTACTCTCACCAGCGTGCTCCGCGGATACCGCGCGGATGCGGTCATTGTGCTGGAACCAACCGAGCTTCAACCCCGCTGCGCATCACGTGGAGGACTGCGGTTTGAAGTGCGTTGCGCCGGCAAAGCAGTGCACGGCACCGTGAAATGGCTGGGCACTGATGCCATTCGCGTATTGAGGGAGGTGCTCGACGCCCTCGATGCGCTCGAACAACGGTGGAACGATCAAGGGGCCGACCCATTGTTCGCCATGTATCCTTTCGCACGCCCCATCACCGTCGATCGGGTTGCCGGCGGTCGGTGGCAGGGAATGGTCTGCGACGAAGCGCTATGCGCCGGTTACCTCGAACTGCTTCCAGATGACGATTTGAAAATCTGGGGTGATCGCTTCGTAACGGAATTGTCACAATCCGTCGGTGATCCACTCCGCGTACTATTCACAGAAGAATATCGTGGCCACCGCCTGTCGGCCGATCATCCCCTTATGGCGATGGCGGAGGGTATGCTTGACAAAACCTCAGCACCAGCCGGATTTAATTCCGGTTGCGAAGCCGGGCTGCGTGCGCTGGTAGCAAATACACCAACGTTGGTCTGGGGCCCGGGCACGCTGGCGCATGCACACTCTGCCGACGAGCGAATCGCATGGGCGGATGTTCGCACCGCGGCGCATATTTGGACCCAATTTATTGGACAGTGGTCAAATTCTGTAAAACAGTAGCATTGCATTTGGCAGCGTATGATGAACTTGCTATCGTAGGTAGCGTAAGAAGCTAGCCGTAATGAAACCCTCCCTTATTACTCCCCTTAATCGACTCTCGCGATCCGATGCGGCCCCCTTGGCCCCAATTCAGTCGAGCCATTGGTTTGATCGCGCAAAGAATGTCCTCGCCGGGGGGATCAGCAGTTCCGCCCGCGCTACCACTACAGGGGATTTACCCTACCCATTATATATGACGCAGGGGAACGGGGCCCGGCTCTTGGATGCCGATGGTAACCACTACATCGATTACCTTCTGAGTTACGGAAGTGTCGTACTGGGGCACGCCCACGAGGGATTGAACGCGGCCATCGTCGAACAGCTCAGTTACGGCACCATGTTTGGTACCTGCAATACCGTTGAGGTAGAGCTGGCAGAGCAGATAGCGCGAATGGTCCCATGTGCGGAACTGACGCGCTTTGCCAACTCCGGCTCCGAAGCGATCTGCGGTGCTGTGCGCGCCGCGCGCGGTTTCACGGGCCGCAGCAAGGTATTGAAGTTTGAAGGGCACTATCACGGGTGGGTGGACGTTCTGGCAGTCAGCAACCGTCCGCTACCCGAGCAGGCCGGTCCGTTGGTGTCGCCGCACAGCCATCCCCACTCCCGGGGCATACCGTCCGGGATCGTCAACGATGTGGTGGTATGCCCGTGGAATGAACCCGAAATTCTTGTCGCGATTCTCGATCGCCATGACCACGAGATCGCCGCTATGGTGGCCGAGCCTATCGTCGCCAACAATGCCTGCATCATGCCTGGCGAGGGATACCTGGAATTTCTAAGGCAGCAATGTGATCGGCGGGGGATCGTGCTGATCTTCGACGAAATTGTCACTGGTTTTCGTACCGCCCCCGGCGGTGTCCAGGATCTTTATGGGGTTCAGCCAGACATCGCCGTTTTCAGTAAAGCGCTCGGTGGTGGATTACCCATTAGTGCGTTCACCGGAAAGCGCGCCGTGATGGAACCCATTGCAACCAACGTCACCAAGCATGGGGGTACGTACAATGGAAACCCACTTTGCGCCGCCGCGGCGTTATACACATTGCGCCAACTCGACAATCCCGCCGTTCGGCAAAAGCTACACGATGCCGGCGCAGCCATCATGCATGCCATTGAACGCGCTTCACACGACCAGCACGTACGCTGCCTCGTCCAGGGACATCCTTCGATGTTTCAGGTTGTGTTCAAAAAAGGCTCTGTGCGGCTCAACCGTAACGGGAATGGGAATGGGAACGGCAAGGGTAAAAGTCATGGCAACGGTAACGGCCATGGAAATAATCATGACCCCGAAGAACCCCAGAATTGGCCGCTGCGGCATTACCGCGAATTAGCGTTAGCCGATGAAGAACGCTATGCGGCATTCCGGCAATCGCTGTTGGAGAGCGGGATTCACGTCACGCCATCGTACATGGCGTGCTGGTTTCCAAGCACTGCACACGATGCCTCCGATGTCGCACAAACTGTGGCCGCCATCGAGACGGCCATGCGCTGCATTGCCTGACGTAAGCTCCCATGGTGCATCATTTCACTGATTTGATCACGCGGCAGGCGTCGGATAAGCAACTGGCATGGCTGTTTCGGAAAACCCCCCCTGCCTTTTTTCAAAGTCTCGCCCGACATCGCTTTGTC
>JBBSFP010000250.1:0-4742 GCA_038238625.1 Tepidisphaerales bacterium | reverse complement strand
TGACCGATGAGGAAATTCTTGAGCACCGCGCCATGGTCGCCCGCTGGGGTTTTGGGTGTGAACCCGCCAGCGCTGCCACCCTGGCCGGCTTGACGCAACTGCGAGCTGAAGGGCTGATTACATCCGATCAAAGCGTGGTCTGCATCTTGACCGGGCATGAGCTCAAAGATCCGAATGTCACCGTGAATTATCACACCGGTGTGGATATGAAGAGCGTGCAGGACCAGGCCCCGCGAACGACCCCCAGGGGAAAATTATCCAATCCGCCAGTGGTAGTGGCCGACGATCTGGAAGCAATCATCCGTGCCATGGGGCTGGAACCCACTGGAGTGAGCACAGCGCTGAAATCCCCGACTTCCACCAACGACCGCGCGGTAACCCTGGAGTTGCAATGATCGACCTGGCCATCACCGGTGCTGCCGGTCGCATGGGGACACGCCTCATTGCGCTCGCCCATCAGGATGGTGGATTCAAAGTGGTCGGTGCCATCGAGCGTCCTGACCATCCGGCCCAGTCGCGGGATGCCGGGGAGGTTGCGGGTGTTGGCGCCATCGGCACCCAAATCAGCTTCGACCTGCGCCCCACACCGAAGGTGTTGATCGATTTTAGCGCCCCCAGCGCGATGCGCCATTGGCTTAAGACCTGCCGCGACCGTCACATCGCCATGCTTATTGGCACCACTGGCTTGCAGCAGCTTGACCAGGAAACGATCGACCAGGCCGCTGAAGACATCCCCATTCTTCAAGCCGCCAACATGAGCCTCGGCGTTGCGGTGCTAAGTAAAATCGCCGGTGAAGTGGCCAAGCTCTTGG
Source organism: Tepidisphaerales bacterium (assembly GCA_038238625.1). Taxonomy (GTDB): domain Bacteria; phylum Planctomycetota; class Phycisphaerae; order Tepidisphaerales; family Tepidisphaeraceae; genus JBBSFP01. The sequence goes on along the minus strand of JBBSFP010000250.1, from coordinate 3,930 downwards.
GCGACGAATACGACAAAGAAATTGTTGAAGCGCATCATCGGTATAAAAAAGATGCCCCCAGCGGAACGGCGCTTTCGATCGCCGACGCCATGCTGAAGGCCACCGGTAAAACCCGCGAGGTGATTCACCATGCCCGCCATGGTGAAAATGTCCCCCGGGCAGTCGGCGAGATCGGGATGCACTCGGTCCGCATCGGTGACGAAGTGGGCCGCCATACCGTCTACTTTGCATCCCTGGGAGAGCGATTGGAGCTCACCCACGTCGCAACCAATCGTGACACTTTCGTTCATGGTGCCCTTCGCGCTGCACGCTGGCTTGCAAAGCAAAAACCCGGCCGCTACCAGATTGCCGACGTGCTTGGCTTGTAGCTTCGAACCGGGTCGTCGACTTTACTACGGGGGAGTTGGCGAAATCATGCTTTCACTTTGAGCCACTGCGCCTCCAGCCGTTTGGGGGAAATGGGAATCGCCGTTTTAAGCTCCTGGGCAAAGAGCGATACCCGCAGTTCCTCCAGCATCCATCGATAGGTCTCAAGCTCCAGATCAATTAAACCCACCTTGCGATGCCTTTCGACACGGGACAGGTATTGCTGTTGCAGCGGAGCCAAAACCGAGGCTTGCGCGCTGTCGCGACTCAGGCCAGCATTCATCAATTTGCTCAGCCGAACGTTGATCGCCTGCAGGTAGCGTGGTAAATGCTGGAGCCAGGGGGCGGGGGTTTCTATCAAAAAATGCTTGGTCACCAGGGCATGCAACTGGCGGCGCATGTCATTCACCGCCGGTAACACTGCGGCGGGGAACACGCGCTCCAGCTGCCTGGCGGCTTCATGGCGCTGCGCCAGAGTGTCGGCACTGAGGTCGGCGACCTCACGGCCCACCAGCAGCAGGCGATTCCAGGCAATCTGAGCGCGCTCCACAAAGGCCGCGCGGGTACGTATTTCATTAGCGGATATCCCACCGGCAGCGGCATTCGTGCCGAAAAAGGCGCGGCTGGCGCTGGCCTGGGCAATGTCGTGCTTCAGTTCCTTGAGTAATCCCAGCGGGGCGTAATACAACGACATCTTTTCAATCTGCGGTAGATTGCGTTCGAGGTAACGCACTTCCTGGCGAGTCTGCACCATGAACAACCGGCGCAGCCCCGGCCCCATCGCAGCCTGCGCCGACTCTTGTGATTCCAGTAAACGCAGCGAAACACTCGTCTGCATGTCCACCAGCGCGGGAAAACCCAGCAGCGTCATACCATGCCGACGAATTTCGACGTGTTCTGGCAGATCACCAAAATCCCATGAGGTGATGTTGTCGCGATGAAAATCCCCCGACTTGTGCATGGCGGCAAAGGTCGCCCGGGCCTGCACCCCCAGACGCTGACGAATCTCCGGGAGATCGCGGCCCGCGGCAACGGTGCGCCCGGTCTCGTCGACGATCCGGAAATTCATGCGCAGATAGCTTGGCAGCCTGGCGGCATCAAACTCTTCGGGACGCACCGGTAACCCCGAGCGTTTCCCTAGAAAATGCGCCAACGCCCCATGCAGCGACCCGCCCCCGGGTTCGAGCATCCGGTATGCCTCATCGGCCACATCCGGGGCGGGCACGAAGTGCACGCGCAAATGCTTTGGGAGCGTTCGAATCAGCTCTACCATCTTTTCTTTCAGCCATCCCCTTATCACCCACTCGAATGGTTCCGGTGGCAATTGAGGGAGCAACGGCAGCGGAACGATCACCGTCGCGCCATCGTTTGGATCAGAAGGATCAAGCGTGTATTCCAGTGGCAGGCGGATCTCGCCCTCGAGATCGAAATGATCGGGATACAACTCCTGTGGAATTTTTTCCCATGCGTGCCGCAGAATATCCTCTCGGCTCATGAACAGGACCTTTGGATCCTGTTGCTCAGCGGCGTGTCGCCAGCGCTCGAAGAGCGGGCCGTTGTAAATACCGGTGGGGATGCGCTTTTCGTAAAACTCGAACCGCACCGGGATCTCCACCAGCAGATCATGCCGGCGCACACGCGCTTCCAGCGCGACAATCTCGTCAATCAGGTTTTGATTGTGCTTGAGAAAAGGGGCGCGGCTGGCGTATTCACCATTCACCAGCGCATGCTGAATGAATATCTGCCGTGACAGGACCGGATCAATCGGGCCATAGTGTACGAGCCTTTTTTCCACCAGCGTCAGGCCATAGAAAATCACCTTTTCAATGGCCATCACATGCGCGGTAGGCTCTTGCCATTGCGGATCGGAATAGGTCTTTTTCACCAGGTGCGGGGCCAGACGTTCGATCCAGTCAGAATGAATGCGCGCGGCGGTACGCGCATAGAGACGAGTGGTTTCCACCAGCTCCGCGGCCATCAACCAGCGTGGGCCGCGTCGGAATAAGCCAGAGCCGGGAAAGATCGCAAATTTTTTCGAGCGAACGCCGAGGTACTCATGCGCTTCGGTTTTCACCCCGACGTTGCTCAGCAAACCGGTCAACAGCGCGCGGTGGATTGAATCGTATTTTTTTGAATCGCGCTGATCGGGAGCGAACGGCATAGCAAATTGAAGCATGGCGCAGCTTGTAAAGCAAAATCGCTTCATCGCTCTCGCCGAATATCCGCCAGCATGGACTTAAGCTGTTGATGGATTTCATGCCATTCACGCATGCGCACATAAGAAATGAACGTGTCCTGACAGAGCTTGCGCAACTTGCTGTTGGAAAGATGCGCCGCCTTCTCGTTATAAAAATCCCACAGCTTCAGGTAGGAGATGAAATCAGAATCCGGGTCTTTGAAAATAGCGTGGGCCTGATCGGCGGCATCAGTCGAATCCAACGGGCGCAGGCGTGGGTCTGGCACGCTTAACGCAGCCGCGATGATCAGCACTTCATCCACGCAGTTTTCCTGCTGGGCAGCCAGGATCATCCGACCAATCCGCGGGTCAACGGGTAAGCGCGAAAGCTGCCTGCCGAGCGGCGTGAGCTCATCTTTCTCATTCACCGCCCCCAGCTCATGCAGCGTTTGATACCCATCGCGAATCATCCGGCCCTCGGGTGGTTCGATGAAGGGAAATCCAGCAACCTCACCCAGCCGCAGTGATTTCATCTGCAGAATCACGCTGGCGAGGTTGGTGCGGAGAATTTCCGGCTCCGTAAATTCCGGGCGATTCTGAAAATCCTCCTGGCTGTAAAGGCGAATACAAACCCCCGGACCAATGCGGCCGCAGCGGCCCATGCGCTGGTTGGCGCTGGCCTGTGAGATCGGCTCGATCGGCAGCCGTTGCACACGCGTACGTGCGGAATACCGGCTAATCCGCGCATATCCGGGATCAATCACATAACGGATGTTGGGCACCGTCAAAGACGTTTCTGCAACGTTGGTCGCCAGCACCAGGCGGCGAAGCTGGTGTGGCTGAAACACCCGGTTTTGCTCTTCGGAAGAAAGACGGGCATACAGCGGTAAAATCTGTGTCTGCGGCGGGTGATGCTTTCGCAACATCTCAGCCGTTTGGCGAATATCGCGCTCGCCCGCCAGAAAAATCAGCATGTCTCCCGGCCCCATTCCCGAAAGCTCATCGACCGCATGCAAAATCGCCTCCCCCATCTGCCGGTCTTCTTCATCGGCTTCATCGCTTTGCAAGGGGCGGTATCGAAGTTCCACGGGAAACGTCCGCCCGGAAATCTCGATCACCGGGGCATCATTGAAATGCTTGCTGAATCGCCGCGGATCAATCGTCGCCGAGGTGATGATCACCTTAAGATCAGGCCGGCGTGGCAAAAGTTGCCGCAAATACCCCAGCAAAAAATCAATGTTGAGGCTGCGCTCATGCGCTTCGTCGATGATGAGGGTGTCATATTGTCGAAGCTGGGGATCGCCTTGCGTCTCGGCGAGAAGGATGCCATCGGTCATCACCTTGATGTAGGTATTCGGGCTGATCTTGTCGGTGAAGCGGATCTTGTA
>JBBSFP010000249.1:0-4770 GCA_038238625.1 Tepidisphaerales bacterium | reverse complement strand
GCCCATCTCCATGGCCAGCGCGCGGCTGGCAACGGTCTGCCCGATGCGGCCCAGGCCCACAATGCCCAGCGTCTTACCCGCCAACTGCGTGCCCTGGTAATCGTTGCGTTTCCACTGCCCGCTTTTCACATGGGCATCGGCCGCAGGAATCTTGCGGGCAAGGCTCATCATCAGTGCCAGCGCGTGCTCGGCGGTTGACAGCGTCGAGGCAGCCGCAGTGTTGAGCACCAGGATCCCCCTGGCGGTGGCGGCATTAAGATCAATGTTGTCGACCCCCACGCCCGCCCGCGCGATCGCCTTGAGCAGCCCCGGATTTTCCAGCACCCGCGCCGTCACCTTCGCGCCGCTGCGCACGACCAACGCATCGTAAGCGCCGACCGCAGCGGCCAACTCCTCTTCCTTCAACCCGATTTTCACGTCGAACTGCATGCCGCTCTGCTTGAGAAAATCGAGCCCTTCTTCGGCAAGCTTATCGGCTACGAGGATGCGCATGGGGTGTTCTCCATTTCAAACAATTCGTGGAGCGCGGATGGTAGAGGCTGGAGAATTCACCAGCAAGCATTCCGCGACCAGTGCGGCCGGTGCCCTCACCGGCCGTTGCCCAGCAAGGCACTTTCAGCCAATGGGGGCACTGGCTGCACTGGGGAGGGTGGCTGGCGCCGCTGCATTTTCGGGCAGGACGGCGGTGGTTTTGGGGAGAGTCCAGCCGCGCACGGAGCCAGAGTTGCCATCGTAGAGCATCAAAACGCCCGTCCACACCTGCGCTGCGATCGCCAGGATCAGCAGAAACGCGAGGATGGAAAATGGCCAGCGGCGGTTGCGCGACCAGCGCGTGACCAGCGCCAGCATCAGCGTCAGCACGATGATCCCCGTGCCGCTAACTACATGTGTGAATAGGCGAACGTGATCCAGATCCATGGGCGGAAGAATGTTGCTGCGGAGAAATTTCCAGGACCAGGTATCGGCGGCCCACAGCCCGGCAGTCGCGGTGGCCAGGGCGCAGAGCATCGCCAGCATCCACCACGTCGGTGCCGGGACGCGGTGCAGCGAGCCCTGACCCGCAGATGCGCTGCCCATGAGCGAATCACCTGTTCCCGCACCACCGGTGGCCAGATCGCGCTGCAGCGTGGGCGATTCGGCACCGTCGAGGGTCATGGGTACCACGCCCCGCGGCGCGGGGGAAACATCATAAGTTGCTGCCGCGCCGGCATCGCCAGGAATGGTTTCCGAGACCGTGGTCACGGTGCGCGTGTGGATCACTTCAGCCATCGGATCGATGTGCGCCACCCGGGGCAGGACGCTCGGGCGGGGGGGGCTTAACACCACGGTTGAAATCACTTCGCCCTGCGGGCAATTGAGCACGAACCCGCGGATGGATAAACCCAGCGCTGCCATCCCCATGGCGATCACCACGCCCGCCAGCAGCACATGCAATTGCAAAGGCGGGATGGCAAATTGCAGTTTCTGCAACCCGTCGGCGGCAGGGCTGAGGGTCTGCACGTTTTCTGAAGTCTGCACGCCCGCGCCCAGGCGATAGATGGCTTCGCCACCGTTCCACGCGCCAAAGGCAATGCCCGCTGCCCCCAGCATCACCAGCAGCAGAAACACCGGGTAGAGCTTTTGCCGCTTGCGATCCGAGCATCCCAGGTAAGCCACCACCGCCAGCACCAGCAAACCGGTGCCGATGGCGTTGGAAACGATGTGCCGTTTCATCAGATCCCAGGCTTGTCCGTGGTGATCGTTAAGCGGGCTGGTGAGCTTCACATCCTGCCAATGGGAATTTTCATCAGGCACGGTGATGCCCAGGTCAAGACCATGCCGCGCCGAGGCAATGTCACGAAAGGCATACAGCCCGGTGGTCATGGCCACGATGCAGGAGAGCGAGCCAAACAAGATCATCCAGCGGGCCGCCATGCGTACCGAAGAGCGGCGGTAAAGGAAAGCGAAGATTTCAATGCCCAGCCCCAGCATGACCAGGGCAATGGGGTAATGAATCAGGATGACATGCCAATTGGGTGAGATGGCCTGTGCCAACGGTGTCAACGTGAGCGACATCATTGCGTGCATTAGGGTCGACATGGGCGGCTCCGGGAAACAGGGGCGGTGAAGGGTGAGTACAATTCCTAACCCTTGGCAACATACCGCAAATCCCCCGCCCCCGGAACGACCCATCACTTCGACCAACCGTTTTTCGAATTATTCCGGTGGCGAATCGACTGATGGTGAGCAATTATATAAAATCGATGGGGTGTTTTAGGGGACCCTCACACCTACCAACTCTTCGGGCAGTGTCGCGCATTTCAGAATTAAACAAAATCTGGACAACCTACGATGGATTACGTAAGCGCCCTCTTTTCTCAGTGTTTGTTCATTAAACCAAAACTCAGAGAATAAAATGCCATACTCAAATCCATGGGGCCCCGCTGTTGTCTTTGACCACTTGGAGCCACGGCTATTAATGCATTCTGCTGGATCATCGGGTGCGCCGGACTTTCCGCCGGGCGTAATCGAGACGTCAGCAGCGCTCTCACTCTCGCGCGATTATTTGGCCGCAACATCGGTCGGACGCAAGGCACTGTTCGGAGGCGGTGGCTATTCCGACCGCGTTGACATCTACGACCAAAAAACGGGTCACTGGTCTATCTCGCACTTGTCGCAGCCCCGGGATTTTCCCGCGGCTGTCACCGTGGGTAACAAAGCATTATTCATTGGCGGTGGAAAGTACTTCTCTGAAATTGAGAGTAATGTCGTAGATATCTACGACGATATCAGTGGCCGATGGTCGACCGCTACACTATCAAAAAATCGAAAGTATCCCGAGGCAACGGCGGTCGGTTCCAAGGTATTCAATGTTAACAGTAATTCTCAACCAGATTCATCTGTGGATGTCTACGATGACAGCACTGGTAATTGGTCTGTCCAACAACTTTCGGTCGCGCGGGATAGCATCGCTTCAGCTACGGCAGGCGGCGTTGCAGTATTTGCCGGCGGCAGGGATTCGGCATTTAACCCTACCAACGTAGTGGATGTATATCACAACGATACCGGGCTTTGGACAACCAGTTCGCTCCCTGTCGCCGCAATTTTTACCGATGGCATCGGGATTGGTGACAAAATTCTATTCGGTGGTACCTTTTTGAGTAATGACACAACAGCCAGCGATCTTGTAGAAATTTATGACACGGTATCAGACCATTGGTCAATTGCACATTTATCGGTGGCCCGCAGGGATTTGAGCGTAACTAAGTTGGCCTCGCTGGTTTTGTTCGGCGGAGGCAGCTATCCTCCTTATGCTTTTCCCAGGCCCTCTAACGTTGTTGATGTTTATGATTCGCTGTCTGGTAAATGGGGCACCGCCGAATTAAGTACCGCCAGCGGACCGGTCGTGGCGACCAGTGTTGGAAACCAGGCATTCCTCGCGGGTAAAAATTCTCAGGGCGGCAGTGCGGTCGACATCTTCACAGCCTCGCCCGATCTCCATGGAGCCATTAATCACGACAGTTCCAGATCGCTTGAAGTGACGCTCGAAAACAAAGGCGTCGTACCTTTGGCAGCGAACCAGACCATACAGCTCTATGCGACCGCCAGTGGAGATCAGAAAGTGAAAATCGCGCTGGGCTCGGTGAATTTTTCTCCATCACTGCAGGCGGAATCGTCGGTCACCCTTAGCGTCCCGGTATCACTGCCCAGCAGAACATTACCGCCCGGCCACTATGATCTCATCGCCGCCGCCATGCCGCCGGGGCGGGGACATGCGGTTTTGTTTGCATCCATGCTCGATGCATTTTCTGTGCGGCGGGTAGCACCGGCTGCGGTCAAAGAGATTCAGCCGAGTGCTACCCCGCTGATTTCGCCCGGCGTGTTTTCGATGCAGCCGATTCATCCGCCCGCAGCGGTTGGCTTGCACACCGGCCAGCACGATCTATTTGCTTGAGTGGGTCAACCAGTCGAGGCGATTGAGGAATTTCGAATGAGGCACTCCAATATTAATTATCAATCAAGACGCCATAACAGCGCAATCGAGTCATTGGAATCCAGGGTTTTTTTGAGTGCCAGTGATAAAGGGATGCGTCCAAGCAGTAGGCCTGGCATTGCCCCTCTGCATAGTGTAGCGATGCTGGCCCATAGTACCTCACGTTTATCGATCCCGCGCGTCAGCCTGGCAGCGGCGTCCGCCGGCCCGATAGCCCTTTTCGCTGGTGGAAACTATCGGCTGACGTTTGAATCCACAGTTGACAGTTTCGATTCCATGACGAACCGATGGACAACTGCAGCTTTATCCCAAGCACGCGATTCGCTAAGCGGTGCGTCGGTTGGTCAAAAAGCTTTTTTTGGCGGAGGATTGACCGGACTCACACCGACCGGGTTTAGCGATGTCGTCGACATATTCGATAGTAGAACAAGACAATGGACCGCCTCCACGATGCCTCATGCGCTCATTGGTAGCCAGGCGTTAGCAATCAATGGCAAAGTGCTATTTGTAGGCCTCGCCCGCGACGGAATGAACTATGCAGAGATCTACGATTTGCAATCGACCAACTGGACTGAGTATAAGTTGAATGAGAAAAAGGCCAAGCACTTCAAATTGGCAACTCAATTAGGGGGACTTGCGTTTTTCGGAAGCGACGAAGATACCACTTTGGATGTCTATGACTCTTCAACAGCAGCGTGGTCCAAGTTAACGGTGCCAACGATATCCGGGATCCTCGCCGGTACTGCGGTCGGGACTAAATTGCTCGTGGCAGGGTCGCTGAGTAATATTGTCAAGAT
>JBBSFP010000248.1:0-4773 GCA_038238625.1 Tepidisphaerales bacterium | reverse complement strand
GAAGGAGTGGCCACCGTCATCGCTGCCTCCAACGAACAACAACTGCGCGCCGCCCGCCAACTGATGGCCGGCGAACTCACCCGTCGCCTGCATCCAGCCATCGAAATACTCAGCCAAACGCTTGCCCTGCTGGAAACGGGCATCGATTTTTCCGAGGAAGACATCCGCTTTCTCTCAGATGTCGACTTATGTCAACGCGTATCAGCCATCGATGAGATGCTTCGCCTGCTGGTAGCCGAAAGCGCGCGATTTGAGCGGATAAATTACGGGCCATCCGCCGTGCTGGTGGGCCGTCCGAATGCTGGTAAAAGCACGCTGCTCAATACGCTGATTGCTCAGAAACGAGCGGTGGTATCCGATGCCGCCGGTACCACGCGTGACGCCCTTTCCGCCAACCTGCATCTGCCACACGGAACATTACGACTCATCGATATAGCCGGCCTCGATGAAACGGTCTCGAACGATGCCGTCGCTGAACAGATGCATGAACGCGCGTTACGCGAGATCGAGGCAGCCGACCTCGTGCTGCTGCTTCATGATGCATCAACTGCCTTACCGCCCCTGGTAACCACCCGGCACCCGCATCTCGTCGTAATGACCAAAGCAGATTTGATTGCCGTTTCACCCGTGCTTGATTCCGGTCAATTGCTGGTGTCATCGCATACCGGCGCCGGAATGAATCAACTGGTTTCCAAGCTCGATGAACTGCTCATCGGCCAAATGCAACCCGCAGCCCAGCTCGCGCTCAACTCCCGCCATCTGACGGCAATTGCCATGTGCCGTGCTGCGCTGAGCCGCGCCCATCTATCAATGGCCCCCGAGATCGTCGCTCATGAGCTGCGTACCGCACTTGATGCGTTGGGTGAAATCCTCGGCGCGGTCACGCCCGATGATCTGCTTGGCCGCATTTTCTCCACGTTTTGCATCGGTAAATAGCCTTCAATTGCATCTTCCCCGCGCGTGTCATACAACAACATCGTGCCCGACCTTTCCATCCAGATCGCCGGTCTCAAACTGACGAATCCCACGCTCACCTGTTCCGGTACATGTGGTTACGCTTTCGAATACCAGGACTTTCTCGATCTATCACGGCTCGGGGGGTTCGTTACGAAATCGATCACGCGCCATGAGCGAGCCGGCAATGAGCCCACGCGCATCGTCGAAACGCGCGCCGGCATGCTCAACGCCATCGGCTTGGCCAACGTGGGGCTAGACCGGTTCCTTGTGGAAAAAGTCCCGCAACTTCGCCGCATGCCCTGTCCCGTAATCGTGAACGTCGCCGGTCACAGCACCGACGACTATGTAGAAACCTGCGGCGCAATGAACGATTTGGATTGTGTGGCCGGCATAGAACTCAACGTCTCTTGCCCAAACGTAAAAGACGGGCTCACCTTTGGTACGCACCCCGGTCGGCTACAGCAACTCACCGCTGAAGTGAAACAGGTGCTTTCTCACAAACCGCTGATCGTCAAACTTTCGCCTAATGTCGATGACATCACCCAAACTGCCCGCGCAGCCATCACGGGTGGGGCCGATGCACTTTCGCTGGTAAACACTTTCACCGCCATGACGATCGACATCCATAAACGCCGCCCGCGGCTGGCGAACGTCACCGGTGGCCTTTCAGGCCCCGCGATCAAGCCCATCGCGCTACACCTGGTGAGTCGCGTTTACCGCACCGTCGCCAAGAGTGCGGGAATTCCCATCATCGGCATGGGGGGCGTGCAATTCTGGCAGGATGCCGTCGAATTCATCCTTGCGGGTGCATCGGCCGTGGCCGTGGGTACAGCGCTTTTCGTCAACCCCGCAGCCCCCAACGAAATCTGCGATGGCTTGCGGGCGTTCATGCAGAAAGAAGGGATCGGACGCCTGATCGATTTGATTGGCGCGCTGGAATTGCCAGGCGATCAACCTCTCCAAGCGCCCTATCCATGAAATTCGCCTCAGCCGGGTTCCAGAGTTTCCGAGCCTATCTCCCTTTGACTCAACCGCTTGTTTCCATAGACTGCAAACCTTGAAGTCGTCCACACGTTTAGTCCGATAATTGATGATAGGACGGGCCCCCGCGCCCGAGGTGCATATGAGCTTCGCAATCGAATTCATCACAGGCCGCCAGATTCTTGATTCCCGTGGCAACCCCACCGTTGAAGTGGATGTCATCCTCGAGGACGGAACGTTAGGCCGAGCGGCCGTGCCCTCGGGTGCCAGCACGGGAGAGCATGAAGCCGTTGAGCTCCGCGACGACAACACCAAGCTGTATCTAGGCAAAGGCGTGAGCAAGGCGGTGGAAAACGTCAACAGTAAGATCAGCCCCGAATTAATCGGCCTCGATGTACGCGATCAGGAGTCAATCGATCAGATAATGATCGATGTTGACGGCACGCCCAACAAGGCCGCCCTCGGTGCCAACGCAATCCTTGGGGTTTCCATGGCCGTGGCTAAAGCAGCGGCTGAGGCGTCGCACCTCCCGCTTTTTCGCTACCTCGGTGGCTCGGCCGCCAAGACGCTGCCCGTGCCCATGATGAACATCCTGAACGGCGGCAAGCATGCAGACAACAACGTGGACTTTCAGGAGTTCATGATCCAGCCGTGGGGATTCGATAATTTCGGCGATGCCCTGCGCGCCGGCGTGGAAATCTATCATGCCCTAAAGAAGGTTTTGCATAAGTCTGGGTTAAGCACGGCCGTTGGCGATGAAGGTGGATTCGCGCCGAATTTAAAGGACAACGAAGACGCCCTGAAGGTCATCGGCGAAGCAGTGAGCGCGGCCGGTTACGAATTTGGGAAGCAGATTTTTGTGGCGCTGGATCCGGCTTGTTCAGAACTTTGGGACAACAAAAAAAAGGGCTACAAGTTTTTCAAAAGTGCGCCAGACCGAATCCTGTCGAGCGAGCAAATGGCCGACTATTGGGCAAAATGGGCGGAAAAATATCCAATCCGTTCCATCGAAGACGGGCTCGCGGAGAACGATTGGGACGGATGGAAAAAACTCACCGAACGCCTCGGCAACAAGGTCCAGCTTGTTGGCGATGACCTCTTCGTGACCAATGTGAAATTCCTGGAAAAAGGAATCAATACGCAAACTGCCAACAGCATCCTGGTCAAGGTCAATCAAATCGGCACGCTCAGCGAAACCTTCGCAGCAGTCAACATGGCGATGCGCAGCGGGTACACGGCGATTCTCAGCCACCGCAGCGGCGAAACCGAGGATTCCACCATCGCCGACATCGCCGTTGCTACCAACTGCGGCCAGATCAAAACCGGCGCGCCCGCTCGCAGTGATCGCGTGGCCAAGTACAATCAACTTTTGCGAATCGAAGAGTTGCTCGGAGATACCGCCGTGTATGGTGGCAAATTATGGCGCGATTGAAGGCGCCCGCCACGGATGGTTAAAAATTCGATAAGGATGTCGAATGACGCAGGGAAGCGTAGGCGACGTTGTAGACAATTCGCTTGGAACTTCGACGCCAACCAGCGATGCGTTCAGCACTTGGTTTGACGCCGGAGGTGAACCAGCACAAAACGCGCCGCCAGGCTCGATCGGCGAAGCTCTGTCAGCCGAGCAGATCGGCGTATTCGCGCTCGTCGGTCCCGATGATTCTAATCAACCGTCGCCAGTGTTGAGGCCTTCGTTGCCATTGATTGCTTCGGTGGAGAAGCTCGAAGCGCTTCCCGTACCGTCGACAACGCCATCGGATGATGCGATCGTTATTATCCCGCATCCCCGCGCTGCTCATGATCGGCTCCGATCAAAGTCGCGCGACCCCGCTGCCTTCACTCCACAGACCATAGCACCTCAATTCGCAGAAATGCCCGTCCCACTTCGCGGAAGTGCCTGGACGATTCCTATTCTTTGTCTGGGCATGGCGATGATTGCTGCATGCCTGCTTATCCCACTTGCGGATGAAAATCGTCAACTCATGTGGGAGCGCGAACAGCTTCGGCTCGATCTTGAACAGATTGACCAGCAGGTTGCCATCAACAACGAATTTCTAAAGCGGGTCAGTGACGATCCCACGCTCGCTGAGCGCTTGGCGCAACGCGAAATGAAAACCATTCGTGCCAACGCGGCAGTGTTAAATGTCTCGGACACCACCGACGGGCGCTCGTTTTCATCAAACGCCTCGCAATCAGAGATGTCCCCTTTTCTGTTGGTGAATGTCCCGCCCCCGGCCGAGCTGACGCCTTACCAACCGATTGGTGGGATTCTTTCCCGCTTTTGCCGCGACCGTCGGCCTCGGGCATATACGCTCGGAGTGGGAATGCTGCTAGTCGCGACCGGACTGATCCTGGGCTATAGTAAATCCGAGACCACTTAGCGCGAACTGGGGCGCTTTTGATTAGCATGACCCATGCCCTCCCTTGCTATTGAAACATCAGGCCGCATCGGGTCGGTGGCGCTGGAGCACTTCGGAAAAGTCGTTGCAGAAGAACAATTCGCCCACGGGCTCATGCACGCCGCCCAGATGCTGTCGTTGATCGATCGCCTTTTAGCGGTGCAAGGCTGGCCGCCGCGCACCATTGAGAACGTTTATGTTTCTCACGGGCCCGGATCATTCACGGGGCTTCGTATTGCAATCACCATGGCCAAGACGCTTGCGCTGGCAATCGGCGCTAAAGTCGTGGCGGTACCGACGATGCAAGTTTTGGCAAATAACGCCCCGAGCGAAGCGAGCCAGCTAATTGTGTTGCTCGATGCTAAGCGCGACCAGATTTTTACCGCTCGATTCCTTCGTGACACTGTTGAAAAAGAGTGGAAGATGGTCGAGCAAT
>JBBSFP010000247.1:0-4807 GCA_038238625.1 Tepidisphaerales bacterium | reverse complement strand
CCGCGCCGCAGCAGCAGGTTTTTACCGGTCACCACCGTGACGTTGAGCGGGCGCAAGTAAGCGGCCAGCAAATCCGAATCGTGATTGCCCAGAATGCCGTAGATTCCGTGGCGTGCGGACAATTGTGGAAACAGTCGCTCCAGGGTCACTAGACCATGCTGCAGGTTGAAGCGATCCTGCACGAAGTCACCGGTGAACAGCAGGAGATCGGGCGGTGATTTTGCCAGGCGTTTTACCAGCCGATCATACCCGGCGCACCATCGGGGCCGCAGGTGCAAGTCCGATAAATGGACGATGCGAAAGCCCCGCAGGCCGCCCGGAAGATGGGCGATGGGTAATGAGACATGGAAATGTAAAAACCGGCGCGGGAGCCCCAATTGAATCCAGCCCATCGCCCCCTCTCGCTCGATCTGCAGCAACTTGCCCGCCCCCTGTTCCACGCTGCGCAGTGCAGTGAAGTTACATCCTGCATCGTGCGAATCGGACCGATCAAGCATCCGCTGCGGGTTGACGCGCAGTGGCTTTTGACCCGCCAGCTTCCCAGGGGTCGGCCGCCCGGGATTCATTCCGCCGGCCGAAAGAATCGAATTTGCTTGCAGCCCTTGATTGGCCATTTATAATCACCGCCTTAGCGGGTAGCTGTGGCATCCGTCGAGTGCCCTGCGTGCCGTGCGCTTCTTGGAAACACACCTTATGAATCCTGCTCCCGCCCGCAAGAGCCGCAATCCATTGGTGATCGTGCTCTGGACCAATGCCCTTCTGCTAGGGGCGATTCTGACTGTGATCCTTAGCCGTGGCAATTCAACGGCACACGCCGAGCAGCCACCGATCGGTGGAGGCGCGGGGGTATTTATTATGCCCGGGCAGCTTTCGTTCAATAATTGGGGCTGCTACATGATCGACGTGGATCGACAAACCTTATGCGTTTACCGTTATTTTCCGGGTCAGCAGGCGCTGCGATTAGAAGCAGCGCGCAGCGTGAAGTGGGATCGGCAGCTTGCAAATCTGAACACGTTCCCTGAGCCCGGGCAGATTCAGGCACTGATCAAGGCGCAGGAGAACGCTCGCGGCAATGCGCCGCCATCCTTCCAGCTTGTTCCAGCGGCGACCGAACCCGCGGGCCCTGCCACCGCGCCCGATAGCCCGATGGATGGAAAGGCTGTCGATCCGCCACGCGAATAATGGCCCTGCCAGCGATGCTTCGTTATAATCACGTTTGCATTTGCCGCGTTCGACCTTTTTGTTGTTGATGCCACCGCTTGTTGTTGATGCCACCGCTTGTTGTTGATGCCACCGCTTGATATTGATGCTACCGCGCTGAATTAATTGCCGAACACTACAGGAGCCTGACACCATGATGGCAAAAATGTTTTATACGCTTGATGAGACCAAATCAGCGCTCGGCAAGAGCGAAGAGGAAATCAAGCAATACGCGCGCGAAGGTCGTCTGCGCGAATTTCGAGATGGTGCGCGGTTGATGTTCAAGGCCGACCAGGTCGATCAATTACGCGGTGAAGTCGGAGGCGGTGGTGCAAACCCGGCTGGATTGTCCGACAGCGGCGCGCCTATCAGTCTTGCAGATGCCGGCATCAGCGGCAGCGGGGCCATCTCGCTGGCAGATACCGATTTTGGCCGCAGCCCGGGTGCGGGGATGGTCAAGGAAGATTCCGCTTTAGCCGCCGACCTGGGTCTTTCCGGGACCATGGGTGGCCTGCCCTCGCCCGGTCGCGTTCAGCCGGGGACCGGCACCGGCCTGAGCGGAACGGCCGCTGGTCGCAGCGGTATTACCGTATTCGATGTAGACGATAACCAGCGGGTCGACCCATCGGCCCAAACGGCCATCGGCTCAGGGGTGCACGACCAGGTGAACCTCGAAGCCATTGGCTCCGGTTCCGGGCTGCTCGATCTCACCCGCGAATCAGATGACACCAGCCTAGGTGCAGAACTCATCGACGAAATCGTCACCCCTGCCAATACCAACCGCCCGGTTGTCAGCGATTCGGGGATGGAAATGGATGTGCTGGGCGGATCGCGGCCTGCCATGCGGGGCGGGGTCATCACTCAGCCCCTTTACGTCGAAGCACACGATTCACTGGCCCCCGCCTTCGGGTGGATGTCGTTATTTGCTGCCATGGTTTCCATCTTTGCGCTCTTTGTCGTGGGAAATGCTCTCTTTGGGTATCGCCTGGATGTCGTCAACACGCTGCGCGACAAGATGCCCATGGCTCTCATCGGATCGTTCGTAGGTGCCCTGGTGTTCTTCCTCATCGGATGGATGATCGGAAAAACAGGCGGCAGCGCGCGGCGCTGATCCATTGAAATCCATTGCCCACCACTTCGCTCCATGACCTTTTCCATCGGGCGATGCAGCTCCACCAATCCGGGCAGCTGCCAGGCGCCGAAGCCCTATACCGGCAAATACTCGCCCGGCATCCCGAGCATGCAGATGCATTGCACATGCTCGGGCTGTTGGCATTCCAGCGGGGCCGGCCCCCTGTGGCTTTACGCTTAATGGCCCAGGCCCTGCGGGTCAATGCCGGGGCCGCACCGTGCCTGGCGAATCTGGGGATCGTCTTTACCGCCGTGGGCCGGCTTGAATCCGCCATCGCAGTGAATCGCCGGGCGCTGCGCGTGCAACCGCGCTACCCCGAAGCGCTTAACAACCTCGGCAATCTCCTGCTGGTTAGCGGTCTTTCTGATGAGGCCATTGCTTCATTCAATGAAGCAATTCGGCAAAGACCGGAGTATTCACAAGCGCAGGCAAACCTGTCGCGCGCCCAGCAGAATATAAGCCCCCCCCCGCTGCCGCCACCGCCGAAGGATCCCATTCTCCTTGACGCCATCGCCGATGCTGAACGTTCGATCGGGTTGTTGCTTGATACGGCACAGGCGCACTTCAATCTCGGTAACGCGCTGCTGGCCATCGATGACCCCGATGCAGCCATTGCCGTTTATCAAAAAGCCCTCCAGATGCAGCCGAACTATTCCGATGCTCACAACAATCTAGGCAACGCGCTGAAGGATAGCGGTCGGCTGACTGATGCGTTGGAGCATTTCCAGATTGCCGCTCGGCAGGCGATCCCCCCGCAAACCTCGACCGCGGGTGACAGCAACTTTGTTTATTCGATCCTGTTTCACCCTGATTACTCGCAGCAGGCGATCCGGGATGCCCTGGGCCGTTGGAACGGTCGCCATGCAGCTGCGATCACTGCCGCCGCGCTGCCACATCCGCGGCCTGTCGGCACTGCCAAGCGCAAGCTGCGCATCGGATATGTTTCACCCGATCTGCGCGATCACGTGGTGGGGCGGAATGTGCTCCCGATCTTCGAGCGACACGATCACAGTGAGTTTGAGGTGTTCTATTATTCTGCCGTGGAAGCCCCCGATGAGATAACCGCGCGCTTTGTCGCGAACGCTGATCGGTGGCACGACATTACCGGCATGCCCGATGCGGATGCGGCAAAACAAATCCGCGCCGATGGCATCGATGTGCTGGTCGATCTTTCGCTGCACCTGGCACATCATCGGCTGCTGATCTTCGCGGGCAAACCCGCGCCGGTGCAGATCACCTGGGCCGGGTATCCGGGCAGCACCGGTTTAACGGCAATGGACTGGCGGATCAGCGATCCCCATCTCGACCCGCCGGGACTCAATGATGATTACTACTCTGAAAAAACCGAATACCTTCCGCACAGTTTCTGGTGCTATGACCCGTTGGGGATCGATTTGCAGCCCAACGACTTGCCTGCCCAGCGCAATGGTTTTACGACCTTTGGTTGTTTAAACAACATTTGCAAGATAAACGCCGAAGTTCTGAATCTGTGGGCCAGCGTAATGGCTGGCGATCCTGATTCGCATCTGGTGTTGATGGCGCGATCCCATTCCGCTCGGCAGTGGGTGCGACAGTCGATGGCCCGCGAAGGAATTCCCGCAGACCGCATCGATTTCGTCGAACCCGGCCCGCGGGTGGAGTACCTACGGCACTATCATGGGATCGATATTGGCCTGGATAGTTATCCCTATAACGGGCACTCCACGAGCCTTGATTCTTTTTGGATGGGGGTTCCGGTCGTAAGCCTTATGGGGGACAAAGCCATCTCGCGCGCGGGATATAGTCAACTGATGAATTTAGATCTGCCACAACTGGCCGTCCGCACCCAGGGGGATTTCCGGGCCGCGGCCCTGGGCCTTGCGCAAAATCCGGAAGGTCTCGCTGACCTGCGAGCTACCCTGCGCCAGCGTATGCAGGGGTCGCCTCTCATGGATGCCGGGCGCTTTGCCGGCGATTTGGAAACGCTGTACCGGCGCTGCTGGCAACACTTTGCAAATCCGTGATTTGTGCAGGCACTGGGATGAAAATTTCACGACACCCCTTGCAATTTGTGGCTTATCCGGCACACTGCCTAGCGCAAAAGTTGCCTGCCGGAGTCGGTAGGTAATTCCCATCTTTTTCATTGGCAAGGAGGCCGGCATGGCACTTGAATTCACGTTACAACGGGTGATGCGGTCGGGTCGGGTTTTGGGCTTGGCCGTCCTTGGTTTTGGGCTGGCGACTGCCGGTGGATGTGCATCGGCTGAAAGCCTGAAGGCATCACAGATGGAGGCGCGCCAGCAGGCGGAGGCCGCCAATGCAGCGCAGCGTGCCGCGGATTCGGCCATCGCTCGGGCCGATCTCCTCAAAAAACAAATTGACGATTTAATGAGCAGGGGCCAGGGTGTGGATGCCATCGGCGCGAACCTTCAGAGCGAGAATGCCCAGCTTCGGCAGGCTAATGAAGAGTTGCGTGCCAAGTACCAGCAGGCCATG
>JBBSFP010000246.1:0-4822 GCA_038238625.1 Tepidisphaerales bacterium | reverse complement strand
CGGTTCGACCGTCGGTTTGGTCCTCGCCGGTACCGGTTCCAACGCCATCAATGTCACCGCCACCGACAGTGCCCAGGGCGTCAGCGGCACCAGCGGTAACGTCAACGTCACCGTGTTCCAGCATGGGCAGGGTCAGGCCAATGGCGTCAACACCCCGACCGGCATCAATGTGGGTGCCACTCGTATCACCCAGGGCAATGGCAGCACTGCTCAGAACGTGAGCATCGGTAACGCTGCCAACGTCAACGCCGCGGGCCTTACCTACACCGTGGGTGCAGCTACCGGCGACACCTCTTTGTTCACCGGTGGTGTGAGCAACTCGACAGGTGTGGTTAGTCAGGGTTCCAGCAACGTTTACGCGGGTACCATCAACTCCAACACTTCGCTCACCGGTGCTCGCAGCGTGACGCAGACTGTCAGCTACGCCGATGAATCCGGAATCGCCGGTGGCGGTGCCCTCGGCAGCCAGAACGTTGTCTTCAGCCAGACCATCGATGCCATCGCCGAGCATGTGAATCAGGCAACTGCCACTGCCGCGGGTTCAACCGCTTCGGTCCGTCCAAACGGTGACACGATCGTCCTGACCCAGAACGGGCCGAACGGTTACTATGGCCGCACCGATGTCAACGGCTCGACCGGCTCCTCGGCTGCCACGGTCACCATCGATCGCTCGGCCACGACCGGTTTTGCCACCCCGCAGTACTTCCTGTTCAAGTTCACCCCGGATGCGGCGGCCAACTACGCCAGCTCGCTGGCGACGCTGGAAGCCAACTTGTCGAGCTTTGGTTACACCTACCGCGATCACAGTGGTAACACCGATGCGACCGGGCAGGCCAACACGGACCTGACCACCGCCCTGACGGATAACTCGGTGTATGACCTGGGCATCCAGCTCAACTTGAGCGACCCGGCCGTCACCGGTGGGTCGAATCCGCCCAGCTTCCTGGACTTCGACTTCGGTAACACGGCTTACAACGGTGGTCTGACGGTTTACAACGTCGCCGCCGTCCCCGAACCCGCCAGCCTTGGCCTGATCGCCATCGGCAGCGTCGGTCTCCTGGCTCGCCGCCGTCGTCGCACCAGCAATGCCGCCAAGTAAAGGTTGCTGAATCGAGACGGCTTGATCCTTTCAACTTCAACAGCCCCGTGGTTTTCAGCCACGGGGCTTTTTTTATGACCTACCAAATCCCTCCTGCCTCAGTGGTCTACAGGCCCGAAGTATTCAATGTTCAAAATTTCACCGAGGCGATGAATATCGTGGTGACTCCCGAGCTGGGCACCACAACCGAAGAGCGCTGGCACAAGGAAACGCCATATCTCGTCGACGACATCGGCCGCTCCTGCAGCCTGACCGCTGATACGATACTGCTGGATTACGGTTGTGGTCCTGGCCGCGCCGCCAGGGGACTGATTGAAAAGTTTAATTGTCACATCGCCGGGGTCGACTTCAGCCCATCCATGCGGTTGCTGGCAATGGAATATGTTCTCTCCGAGCGCTTCTGCGTCTGGTCTCCCGAAGCGCTCGACAAGATGCTGGATAAGGGGTTTCAGGCTGATATGGTGATCGCCCTTTGGGTCATTCAGCATGTGATGGAGCCGATGCAGGTGATCGAGCGCATCCATCGGGTGCTGCGCCCGGGCGGGCGCTTTTATTGCCTTAACCAGCTTTCGCGCTGCTTGCCCACCAACATGGGCTGGGTCAGCGATGGGTTTGACGTGGCCGAAACGCTTCGTGGAATGTTTATCGAAGAGGATTTTCGCGCGATCCCGGTTGAAATCTCGTCGCAACGCCTTTTTGAAACCGCTCGCATTCAGGTGTTACGGAAAAAGGGGTGAGGGCGCAGGCTGGGGGGCGGGGCAGGTTTTCATCCCGTGGCGGCGTGAAAAGTCCGATAGATATCGGACGACATTCGTATGCCGCGCTGGTTCTCCCATTTTCGCAAACCCTGCCCAGCCAGCGGCCTCGCGCCGGTGCCGGTGAATGATCGCCGTTCGCCGGATGATCAGCTTGCGTCATTGCTGGGTCGTGCGACGGTAAACCTTGACACGCCGGAGCTGCAGCGGTTTCTCGCCGGCAAGGCGGTGCTGGTGACCGGTGCCGGGGGCAGCATCGGGTCTGAAATCTGTCGACAGATCATGCGTTTTTGCCCGAGTCGGCTGGCGCTGGTGGAACGCTCCGAAAATAACCTGTTTGAAGTGGACCGCCAGCTCAGGCAGACGTGGGTGGGCGCGCGGATCATTCCGTACGTGGCCGACATCTCCGACAAGGTTCGCGTTGAAACGATATTTGCTGAACAGCGCCCTCAGGTGGTGCTGCACTGTGCCGCGCACAAGCATGTGCCGCTGATGGAAGCCAACCCGGGGGAGGCGATAAAAAACAACATTTTCGGCACGAAGGTGGTGGCGGATGCGGCGGTGGCCCATCATGCGGCGGCTTTTGTGCTGATCAGCACCGATAAGGCGGTGAACCCCACGAGCGTGATGGGTGCCGCCAAGCGTTTTGCGGAGCTGTATTGTCAAAGTCTGGGGGGGGGGCACACGCGAATGGCATCGGTGCGATTCGGCAACGTGCTGGCGAGCAGTGGAAGCGTAGTGCCGATCTTTCGGCAGCAGATTACCGCCGGCGGCCCGGTGACAGTTACGCACCCGGACATGTGTCGCTACTTCATGACGATTCCCGAGGCCAGCCAACTGGTTTTGCAGGCCGGGGCCATGGGCCGGGGGGGGGAAATCTTTGTGCTGGATATGGGTCAGCCCATCCGCATTCTGGCCCTGGCTCGGCAGATGATCGCCCAGGCCGGTCTGCGCGAGGGGCACGATATCGCTATCGAGTTCACGGGCATTCGTCCCGGCGAGAAGCTGCACGAAGAATTGGCCGGGGTCAATGAGCACACGCGCCCGACCGCGCATCGGCGGATCCATGTCTGGCAAATGGCGGCCGCCGATGGCGCTCAGGTGCGCGCGGGCCTTGCAATTCTTAATGAAGCAATCGACGCCGATCCCCACACCGCCATGCAGGCGCTGTCCCGCTGCGTGCCGGAATACACGCCCTTCGGAATGCGCCTGGCAATCGCGGAAAATGAGCGCATCGTGGCCGCGTGATGAGCGATGCTTGAATGGGGCATCGTTCACATCTCTGCTCCTATAAGAATAAAGTTTTCAGCCGCTGCTGGCCGATGGACAGGCTAAGTGGCGGGGGTGTTTGATGTCTGCCGTACGTACCGACCAAGGAAGGTCTATGCGGATTATCGCTATTATTAACCAGAAGGGTGGTTGCGGAAAAACCACGACCAGCATCAACCTGGCGGCCTGCATGGCTCGCCTGGGGCATAAGACCTTACTGGTCGACATGGATCCGCAAGGCCATTGCGGCATCGGTCTGGCCGTTCCTGAAGAGCAGATCGAGCGCACCATTTATGATGCCCTGATCGAAGACGGAGATGGCAAACCCGCGCGCCTTTCGGAAATCGTCTGGCAGATCGCCAGCGATTTTGATTTGGCACCGTCGACGATCAAGCTCTCCGCATTTGAGCAGGTGTTCGCTGGCCGCCCCGGCCGGGAGGATCGCCTGGCCAGAGCGCTGGAACAGGTGCGTATGACCTACAACTGGGTGATCCTCGACTGCCCGCCCAGCGTGGGTTTGCTCACCTTCAACGCGCTGAAGGCTTGTGATGAAGTGATCGTGCCGGTGGAGACCGGATTTTTCAGCCTGCACGGCCTGACCAAGATGATGGAGACGCTGGAACTGCTCAAGGAACGGGCCGGACGCGATTTGCTGGTACGCGTGCTTCCCACGCTGTACGACACCCGCACCAAGCTGGCGCGCGAAGTACTCAGCGAATTGCGGCAGAAATTCCGCGATTACCTCATGGAAAGCGTGGTGAACTTCAACACAAAATTGAAGGAAGCCGCCAGCTTTGGGCAACCGATTACCGAATACGATCCGGGCAGCCGGGGTTACAAGGATTTTGTGAATCTGGCGCGCGAGTTGATGGGCCATCGACCCGTGGAAACCGAAGTACGCGGCGAAAAACTGTCCCGCCCGGCGGAGCTGGTGCAACGAGCCCGGCAACTGGCCCAGTTGGCCAACTTCCAGTTTAATCGCAATACCAACAGCGGGCCGGTGAATTCCACCAGCAAACCGCCGGAACTGATCGGCGTGGGTGCTGGCAATCCTGATCGTGCTAATGATCAATCGCTCGACGAGCAGACCATGGAAGAAGAACCGGTGGGTGAACTGGCGATGATGACGCCAGTGATGACTCCCGTTTCGCACATGACCAAGCCAACCACGGGCGTGTTTGGACAAAGTGCCAGCGCGCCGATGCGCATGCCCAATAGGTTTGGTGGAGAAGAATCGCGACCGGTCCAGTCGCCCGCTGTGGCGGGGAACTCGGTAGTGACTCCGTCGATTACCGGCGTGCTGGAATCCACCACCAAGACCACCGCCCAGAAAATTGAAGAATTTTACGGTGTGACACAAATTGGAGAGGACGTGATTTTTGCCGCGCGATTTGAAAACGCCCGGCACGTGCTGATTGCCGGGGATTTTAATAACTGGATGCCGGCTGTCACGCCAATGCAGACCGCCAACCGCCCCGGGGAATGGCGAATGCAGTTGCCGCTGTCGCCGGGGCGATATCGCTACCGCTTCGTTGTGGATGGCCGCTGGGTCACCGATCCAAATAATAAGCATGTGGAAGTAAATCAGTTCGGTGAACTGAACAACGTTTTTGAGGTCAACGAAGCGGCTTAGGAATCGAAAATTAGATCGCGACAGCAATGGGCTAGTCGCTCTCGATACTGTGGGATGTGTGATCGG
>JBBSFP010000245.1:0-4835 GCA_038238625.1 Tepidisphaerales bacterium | reverse complement strand
GGCTGGTGAAAACGAAAGCGACTGCGAGCTGATCTCGGCTCCATCAACCGTGGCTGAGCAGATCGCCGCAGCGGCATTGACAGCCGTCAGATGCTGCCGCAGCAATCCCGGCTTGGCGCGACCAGCACGGATCTTTTCAATGCGAAAGGTTTTGCCCGTCAGCATGGACAGGCTCACCGCCGTGCGGAGAATCTGCCCGCCTCCTTCGCCGAAACTGCCGTCGATATGGATCATGGTGATACTTTCAATCAGGAGCGATAGGAGTCAGTCACGCTACCCCGCATCGCTCAATCGTCTGGCTTGTCCCCGTCCTTAATTACAAACCGCGCTTTGAGCTTCGCCACGGGCACTGCCAATCCCGCCAGTTCCACCGACTTGAGCACCTCATTGAAATCCTTGTACGCATCCGGTGCCTCGTCCTTGGGGTATTGCCGGCAGTTGGAGAGGATGTCGTGCCTCTCCAATTCGTCGTCGATCGTCGTCTGATCCAAGCGACGAATCGCATCCTTTCGGCCCATGCATCGGCCGGCCCCGTGATTGACACTGTAGCAGCTCTTGCTGGCACCTTCGGCGGCCACCATTACCACCGATCCGTCGCGAGGGTTGCCCGGCAGCAAAATCGGATGCCCCGTGGTTTCGAACGGCGTGCCCTTGAGCGCATGATGTCCTCCGGGAAATGCACGCGTCGCCCCCTTGCGATGCACCCACGACATCTGGCTGTTTAGGAATTCCCGCCGGGCGATGTTATGGCTTATGAAATAAACCAGTTTCCCTTCCGTGCCTGGCAACACCGCCCGAAACGCTTCCAGCACCAGAGCGTTGATCAGCATATGATTCACCGTGGCGAAGTTCGCGCCCAGTGACATGTCGTCGATATACGCATCGGCCTCCGGCGTTCCCAGCGGCGCGTACACTAGTTCGCGATCGTTCCCCGGCAACGGAATATCCCACCGCGAAAAATGCCCCTGCAGCGACCGAAACTGCCCGGCCGCCAGGTTGTGCCCAAAGCCGCGCGACCCACAGTGCGATAGAAACGCGACACAATTGTTCTTCAGCCCAAATGTATCAGCGATATTGCGCACGCCGTCGCTGTCGGAAATGGAAACGATTTCGCATTCTCCGAAATGGTTCCCGCCGCCATAGCTTCCGAGCTGTCGCACCTTATCGTCAAAATTGCCGATCGCCTTGGCCGCCAGCAGTTTCTCCAGCCGCGTATGCAGCGCATCCGCCGTTTGATCGTGTCCAACGTGAAAGCTGTCTTCGCAGCGGCTGGCCCATTCTGGCGGAATACCCAGCGCAGTGCAGACCGAAGCGCTGGCGCCGTGTATAACCGCCTCGACACCAAGCTCGTGCCCGACGCGCCGACTCTTCCGAGCCGACCGCTGCCCGCGCCCGGCGCCGGTTGGCAATCGCAACCCGATTTCCTCTATCAGCGCGCGCCGAACGTTCCGATCGACGATCGCATCAGCAGGGATATTCATCTGTAGCAGACTCATTGAACACTTGATGTCGACGCCAACAGGCCCGGGATAAATATGCGTCGGTGAAACCATCGCGCATCCCACCGGCGCGCCGTATCCCAGATGCGCGTCCGGATTGAGCACCAGGTCCGTCACGCCCGGCGCCATTCGGGAATTGATCGCCTGTTCGAGGCAGCGTGCATCAAACCCAGCCCGGATCGATTCTGTGCCAATGACCGTAATCGGCGACCGCCCATCTACCGGCAAAATCCCTGTGGCTTCGCCGTTGGCGATGATCGTCGACTTCGGCTTTTCAAACCTCTCGGTCATGACAGCATTCCTTCGCGCAAAATAGTTCTGCAAAAAAACGGCGACAAAGATTGGAGAAACATTTTCGTTGCTCTTCCAGTTGAGCTACCGACACCGTTGCCGATGTCAGGCGGGACTCGAACCCGCAACCGACGAGTTCATGTAGTTCCTCCGGCATTCGCCGAATATCGACACCCGCACAATTTCAAAAGCGTTACGACCATTCTTGATGAAACCTGACAACCGCGCTCTGCCACTGAGCTACAGCGCAATCAAACCAACCTGCATAGCGCTGGCGGGATTCGAACCCACGTCCTCTGGCTCCTTAAGCATGTAGTTCCATCGGCATTCTTGACACTTATTTCGTTTCCGCATGCTCGGGCAAAGCCTGCACCTTCGGAGCGTTTCATATACCCAACGGCAGCGACGATCATTGGACAGAGCAACCGGAACGACGACCTTTGGCCGTCACCCCGGTGCGGGATTCGAGCCCGCTCGGGCTTTCGCCCCTCACCATGTACTCCGTGCCGGCATTCGCGCGCCGTTTTGATTTGAAACACCAACGCCGACAATTTTTTTGGCCAGACGCGACATGGGACAGATGTAGTCTGAACCGTCATTCGGCATTGATGCTTTCTATTCAAGCCGCAGGAATATCTTGCGACGCTCCCACGGAGATTTATTAAAGCGACACGCTCTCAATTAAGCCAACCCACTGGTTGGTGTTTAACGTTCCGTCGGCAAAATGGGCGATCACTTCAAAGACATGATCGCTGAATCCACCGACGTTCAGCACATCCTGCCGCCCGGTGTCGACCGCCTGGGCCGTGCGGTTGGGCTGTAGGTCGATGCACACCAGCTTCGCATTGGGATTGCGCGCCTTGAACATCGCCCACTGTTCCATCGTCGCGGTGGCTCGGCTCGAAGCCTTGTCGATCCACGACTCGTTGTCCGAAACGAACACCACCAGGTCGCCCTTGGCCTTTTGGCTATTGAGCTTCGCCAGCGGTGCCGAGCAGTTGGTGCCGCCCGGCGGAATTGCGGCCATTTTCGCGGCGTTGGTCATCACGCTGTCCCGGGGATTGAGCGACAGATCCACCACCGCTTCCTTAAACGGGATCGCAACCGCGCCGCGATTGGCCCGCAAAAAGGTGGCCGCCACCAATGCCGCAACGTCGACGCATCGCACCACCGATGTGGCTCCCTTACGAACGCCGGTAACCGGAGAATGCATCGAACCAGAGACGTCTGGGCAGACATACACCTTCCCCTTGATCGCCGGCACGTTGCCGATTGCGATTTCCATCGCATCCTGCAGCGCTTCGCGCACTTCCGGCGGCACGTTCGAGGCGCACTGCGTGTAAGCCGTCAGTAGTTGGTACGGCAATACTCGGGCCTTCTTGATCGCCGGCTCATACCGCAGCCGATCGGCGATCTGCTTGACCATCGCCTTATCGTTGAACACATCGTGACGGGCAAACGTGTTCAGGTTCATGCGCGTCATCTGCCATGGCGCATTGGCGGCAATCGCTTTCCAATTTGCCGCGGACAAATCCAGGCTGGTCAGCATCTGGAACGGTACATCCGGAACCAATTTTGCATCGCAGTTACCGCTGGCGGTGCCAGCTTTGAACGCTTCGAACTGTTTCACCAGTTCCGGCAATGCGGCCGCATCGTAAGGCTGACCGATCAGATAGCCGTACAACGCCGCCCGCGTTGCCGTCGCAGGCTTGGGATGCACCATCCGAATCACATCCGCTAGACTCGGATTCTTGCCGACCGACGCCCGGAGGATCTGCTCATCGGTTCGGGCCGCGCACCAGTTCTGCACCAGTCGCTTGGGCAGCGTGCCCAGCGACTTTCGGCCGACAACGCCAGACCGCATGATCTGCACAAAATTCCGCAGCATGCGGCCATCGTCGATCACCCGATCGAACACCTCTGCCATTAGTCCGGGCGAGAAGACCGACAGCGTCGCAGTCAGCAGCGCCGGCAAATCCTTCATGTTCCCGTTCATCCGAGAGTACAACGCCACGCGGGCAATGAATTCCGGCTCGATATCGGGATGCGCGCAGAGGTTCAAGATCGCCTGCAACTGCTCCTCGGCCGAGGCATAAAATGTCGTGCTCAGGCAACCGGTGGCCGCGTACTGGGCCAGCGCCGCTTTGGGGGATAGCTGATAAGCCGCTCCACCCGCCTCGTTGACCGCATCGGCCAGAGGAATGAACTTGCCAATTAACGATTTGAACAATGATTTGTTTGCCACGATATGCTCCTTGGGGTTTTTCGACGATGAAGGCAGAGCACAGAATGTGCCAAAGATGCTTGGCAGATCTTATAAAAGTATAACCTCATTTAGCAACTAGGCTTACGAGGCCGCCATAAATTTCAGTTGGCGACTTACGATTTGTCTTGTAAATAATTTGTTATCTTCTGAGATAAGTTGTTATATTTTAATCGATGCGGTCCAAGCCCCTCGTCGTTCTCGGTTTGCTCGGTCCCTTACTAGACAACGGCCAGGGGCCTGAGCGCTGGGAACGCTGGCGGCCGACTGTATCCCTCTGCCAGCACGATGATCTGCTGATCCACCGTTTCGAACTTTTACACGAACGAAAGTTTTCCACGCTCGCAAATGTCATCTGCCAGGATTTGGCCGCCGCCAGCCCCGAAACCGATGTGCGGCAGCACATCGTCCACTTCGATGATCCTTGGGACTTCCAAGGCGTCTACTCGGCGCTCCACGATTTTGCCCGCGACTATTCGTTCAAACCCGAAGAGGAGGAATATCTCATCCACATCACCACCGGAACCCATGTGGCGCAGATCTGCCTTTTCCTCCTGACTGAGGCCAGGTACTTGCCGGGGCGATTGATCCAGAGCGCGCCCCCGCGCAAGAACGGGGCCGCCGCCGGCTCTTATGACATCGTCGATCTCGATCTGTCTAAATACGACCGGCTGGCTTCACGATTCAACGACGAAGCGCGCGAAAGCACTTCAATTCTCAAGAGCGGCATCGCCACTCGAAACCAATCGTTCAACAACCTCATCGAGCAGATCGAGCACGTG
>JBBSFP010000244.1:0-4848 GCA_038238625.1 Tepidisphaerales bacterium | reverse complement strand
TGTTACCACCGATGAACGGCTGGAACTTGCCCAGGTCAAAGTGGAAATCCACGGCCACGCGGGAGGAGCCAATGAAGGAGTTGGAAACGTTGTTATCCGAGTAACCAGCGTTCTGGCGGAAGGAAATTTCGAGGGGCTTCTTGATGAAGTACCCGATGCCCGCGCTGATACCGAAGCTACCGGTGGTGAAACCACGGTTGTTCGTGCCGGTACCGCTCAGGGTGAATTCCCAATCGCCCTGCTTGAACTGGGCCTGGGAAACAGACGGGGTCAAAGCCGGAACCAGTGCCACAACCGCCACGACCAACGAGAACAAGCTCTTGCGCAACATCGGAACCTCCTTCAAGGTGAGTCTTTCTAAAACCTGAACAACTTTCCGCGAACATCGCGGCGTCATCAGTCGGGGCGTCGCCCCCGGGCCGTTGCGTGGGCCCGAACAATATTTGCGTCTAATTATCACCGTCCGGGCCGAAAGGCAATAGGAAATCTGAATGCTTTATTGCATCTTTAGCGTTTAATCCGCTGATATAGGGAAAAGTCCACGCAAATCGGTTTTGGTTAAGCGATTATTGGACGTGAGAAACTGCATTGCGGAATATTAGCAATCCGTTAGGTGGCGCGGGCGCAAAAGCCTTATTTGGACCGGATTGCTGCGCCAGGCGGGTCCACGCGGGATGCTGGAGAGAATCGATATGCCGCTCAGGATGCGGCATGAGCCCGAAAACCAGGCCCGTGCTGTCGCAAATGCCGGCGATGTCATCCGCGCTGCCATTGGGGTTGGCAGGGTTGTCAGACATCAACACCGCCGTCCCAGCCTGGTATTGCAGTGCCACCAATCGGTTATCCCACAAGGCCTTACGAACCGATTCATTCAAACAGTAGAACTTGCCCTCCCCGTGGGCGATGGGTAGATCCAGCGGCGGAATGTCTGCCGTCCAGATGCAGCGTGACCGGCAATCGGCAGGGGTCGCAAGATGAACCCATCGATCGATGAACTGCCCGCTGTTGTTGTGGGCGAGGGTGCAAAGCTGGCCGGTGCGCCCGCCCAGCGGGCCAGGCAAGAGGTTGGTTTTGACCAGCACCTGGAAGCCATTGCAGATGCCGATGATCGGCTTCCCCGCCGCTACAAAATCCGCCAGCGCATCCCCGAGGTGATGCACGAGCTGGTTGGCCATGATTTTACCGGCGGCGATGTCGTCGCCGTAGCTGAACCCACCGGGGATGGCGAGAATCTGAAATTCTTCCATGAAGTTTTTAGATTCCAGCAGGCGATTGAGGTGCACCCGCTGTGCATCGGCCCCGGCTTGCTCAAACGCATAGGCGGTTTCAATGTCGCAGTTGGTACCGGCGGTCCGTAGGATGAGGGCACGAGGTTTCATTGGATCAATTATACCGTGGGCCCAAGCCGACCACGGCAGGTCATGCGCGGTTGGCCCCCACAAATTTATAGCGGGCGGGATTCAATAGGCCGGGTATGCGCCATAGTCCGACGGCGGGGCATTCTCCTCAGCATCATAATCATCGGGAACGAGATAATCAGACTGCGGCTGTTCATAATCCAGGTAGCCCGATTGATTATTGTAGGTCGCTTCAACCTGGTGCTCCTGTAACTGCTGGAGCAGGGCCAACTGCTTGGCGCGGGCCCGCAAGGCCATGCCGAAGACCAGGCCCAGGGGGATGGCACCGCGTTCGGTATTGAACGAAAAAGTAGTTAAACCAATGAAGAAAAAGTAGATTCCCGTAACGGCAGTAAAAGCGCCCCAGACAGCGCTGGCTTTATCGGTGCGGGCACGCAGCAATTTCCGTCCGATGAAAAAACAACCAAAGACCGTCAGGCAGATCGAAATCAATCCCAATACCCCGCATTGGCAAAACGTAGCAGTCCACACGTTATGATAAAAACCATAGGCGGCGCGTCCCTCGACACGTTCGATGGAGCTCTGAAAACCGAATCCGCGGCCAAAGAGCGGACTCTCCAGCCCCAGTTGGAATTCACGGGTCGAACCCGGCAGGCGCGAATCCCAGGCATGGCCCGAAGATTCATCCGTGGGATCCAGCGACCCCACCTTCTCACTGATGTACTTACCCATATCCAGCTCACCCACGCGGCTTACCAGCGCAACGCCCGCGCTCATAACGACCGCGAAAATGAGTAACGTCACTCCCAGCTGGATCACCCCTTTGACGACTCGCGCCTTGGGAACGAGGACCAGGGACACGATCAATGTCAGCGCATCGGAGACCCATTCGCTACGGGATAAGGTGGCCGACTGCCCGACGATCATGACCAATGACAGCGCCAGGCATATCGGCGTCGGCATCACGCGCAAGCCGGCTAGGATAGCAATCACCAGAAAAACACCGGCGGTGCCAGAATAAATGGAGATGTAGGCAATGACGCGCAGGGCGTTGATGCCGCCGTGCACCGAGAGCTTGTCCTGCACCCGCTGACCGAAGTGGCTCAGGATCAACAAGCCCACCACCACGCCACCTGCGATCTGGACGAATAAAAACAGGTGTGCTGCGCGCGGCCGGCTCAGCAGGCGATATCCAAGGAAAATGCACAGTCCCAGCACGATGAAATTGCGGGCAGTATTCAGCAACTCATAGGTGGTTGCACCGGTGGTCTGCGACGCGAAGAAACCCCCGAAGGTAGCCGCCAGGAAAAAAACGAGCGTCCAGATTAACAACGGATGCGTCCGCTCGCCTGGCGCGCCGCGAGTCCCCCGGATCGCCATCAAAATTCCGATGGGCAGAAATAAGTCGAAGATGTTGATCGGCAGCCCCGCGACGTTGAAACGGCCCGACAGGAAGGCCTCCTGCGGCATGAAAACGTTCACGATCGTGATAATCCAGAGCAACCACATGCAGCATTAACCTCGCCCCAGTTGCCCACGCCCCGACTCTCACGCACCAGACTCATGGCAATCTCGATGCACTATATCATATCAGTCGCCTGGCCGACGAGCAGTTTTAAGCCAATCCTCACGCGTGCAATACGTTATGGGACCCGTGAAGTTCGAAGGTTCCATGTAATATCTGAAGTGCAGCCAGTGCCCCCACTGGCTGAGCACGCGGGCTTGACTCAAACGCCTTACCTATCTCTCCGCCGCGTTGATCGAAACGGGGTTTAGCCATAGAACACACATCATGCCCAGCGCGGATTCACAACTCGATTCATTGAAGTTCGACGCCAACGGATTGGTGCCCATCATCGTGCAGGATGCAACCGACGGGCAGGTGCTGATGATGGCTTTTGCCAATCGCGAGGCACTGGCGCTGACGCTGCAGACCGGGAAGGTGCACACCTACAGCCGCAGCCGCGGGAGGCTGGCACTCAAGGGGGAAAGCAGCGGACATTTTCAAATCGTCAAATCGCTGCACACCGATTGCGACAAAGATGTGGTGCTGGTGAAGGTCGAGCAGGTGATGGCTGCCTGCCATGAGGGGTATCGCAGTTGTTTTTATCGTCGCTACCAGGCCGGTGCGGATGACTGGCAGATCACGGAGCCGAAGGTGTTCGATCCCGAGGCGGTTTATCAAAAGCCTTAAGATCGGACTTGCCCGTGGCTCAGAAAAACCCAGAATTTTCGCCGCAACCCCTCCCTGATGAACCCCCCCCCCTCGCGCGGAGGTACGCCCGGCCATTCGCGGGTGATGCATTGCCGTGGATGTTTCTGGGGTGGGGACTCATGATCATCGCAGCCATCGGTGTTTTCAGCGGTAAGGGCAAGGCGATGCCCAGCGGCAACGAGATGCCGATGGGGCAGGCGATTTTCATGGCGATCAACACTGCGACCCTGACCGGCTTTGAGCTACCGGTGCCGGTGCGCGACTACACCCCGATGGGCCGGATGACCGTGGCCCTTATGACGGCATCAGCGAGCGCGATGTTCCTGATTGCCGGGGGCTGGGCGGTGAGCCGCATTGCCCGCCTTCGCTACAGCGACCGTGCGATTTTGTGGATGACGGTGGCTGCCGAGGGCGCGGCGGCGCTGATCGGTGTCCTCGCATTACCAAGCGATGGGCACGAGGGCGTGCACGGGATTTTTACCCGCGCCGCACGGGCCTTCTGCGCCTTTGGTAACAGCGGGCTGCAATTCGGTTCAGCCCCCAGCGTCAATCACTTGACCACCCACATGGTGCTGCTCCCGCTGGCGGTGCTCGGCGGACTGGGATTGCCGGTCCTGATGGACATAGGCACCTTTGTGATCGCTGCGCGCAAGCCTTCAAACCACACGCGCAGCGTGCTGACGACAACGGCGGCCATCTACCTGGTCGGTCTGCTGGCACTCCTGGTGCTGCAATTATTACACGCCAATGACGGAGTGGTGCGGGGGTATACGAAATCGGTGACATGGGTAGACCCAACGCAGATGGTGCTGGGTGCCTCGGCCATGACGCTTAATGCGCGCACGCTGGGGATGCCGTTGTCGCTGCCTTTGCAATTTGGGGATGCCGCGGCGGCGCTGCAGTGCATTCTTATCCCGCTGATGATCATCGGCGCCAGCAGCGGCGGCACCGGGGGGGGGGCTTAAGACCACCACGCTCAGCCACCTGCTGCAGGGGATCGCCGACGGCCTGCGTGGTCGCCGCCCGCGATCAGCCTTTGCCCTGGCGGTATTCTGGCTCCTGCTTTACGCAGTGATCGCCTTCACCATCTGGCTGCTGCTGCTGCTGTTTGTGCCCAATTTTCGCAACACCGAGGGGCTGTTTGTCGCCCTCAGCGCCGTGAGCAACGTGGGCCTCAGCAGCGAATCCCTGAGCCTCTCCCCAGCCGGGTACATCATCCTTAGCCTGGCAATGTTATTGGGCCGAGCGGCGCCGATGTGCATCCTGTGGCACATG
>JBBSFP010000243.1:0-4858 GCA_038238625.1 Tepidisphaerales bacterium | reverse complement strand
TGAACGTTGTGGAATTAACCGCCCCGCCCAAGCCGGCAAAACCAAACAAGAGAATCGTGAACAACCGTTCATGGAAGCCGCTGGCGAGCCATCCATGGAATCGCGAATCGGCCCGAAGGGCCTCTTCGCCTGTAAGTCTCGCTCCGGCTGCGCCTGCGCGAGACTTACAGGCGAGGAATGAAAGGCAGGCAGAGTGACATTTCTATTTCAGCTAAGAGGGTGACATTTCTACTTCTTTACAACAAATCCGTCGCGGGATCAGGTGCTGGGCGCGCCGGGTGCCTGTAGCTCAGCTCGTGGGCTACGCGACATGCTTATGTGCGCGAAGAATTCTCGGGAACGAGGGCGCGGGATTGTTCCCCATGTCGGTTGCTGTCGATCTTGCGCTATCCAGCGCTCGGCGCCACTGTCGCGCGGTTAGCTCCGATTGGGCGGCACGCACATGGCAGAAGAAATCGCTGGCATCTTGATAGGCCGCCATCATGCGCGGGATGACACGCCGGGTGTCGAACGACTCGCGTGCCCGCGCATGCCCGGAGAGCGCCAGATCAGTTGCCAGCGGTCGATCGGACAGTACGCGGTCCATTGCTTGTGCCAGCTCGTCGACGTCTCCGGGATGGACGATTAATCCGCTGCGCCCATGTTCGACGAGTTCGGGCAGCGCGCCGGTGGTGGTTGCGATCACGGGGCGCGCGGCTGCGAGCGCTTCCAGGCAGGCGTATGAAAAACTCTCAAATCCCCGACTGGGGATCACTGCCAGCCGTGCGGTTCGGAGCACTTCCCCCACGCGCTGCAGCGGAACACTGCCCGGTAAATGGATTCGGCTGCGAATCTGCGGATCCGGTACCAGGAGGGGCAAAAGTTCGGCGAAATTACGCCTCCCGGGCCAGCGATCAGGGCCCAAAAACAACAACTGCGCTTCAGGATGTCGGCGCGCAATTTGCGCAAATGCGTGGGCCAAAACATCCTGCCCCTTAAGCGGTTCAATCCGTCCGACGCATACCACAGTCGCCGAGCCACCTTCCGAAGGCAGCGCGGCCGGTGCGGGCGGGATGTCCATGAAGTTGGGCACCACGACCGGCAGCCGCCGCATTTTCCATGAACGCATCACTTCACGCCGCATCGCTTCACTGGGAACTGTCAAACCATCCGCATACTTGGCAACGGTCCACCGCTCCAGATGCGATAGCACGCGATTCATCGGATTAAACGGAAAGCGATTGATGCGCACGAATAGTTCCCACGGACAGTGCATTCGCACTACAATAGGCCAGCGATGAATGTGCCCTGCCATCCAGCCATTGGCCGCATGCTCGGGCACCTCCACCATGTCAAAAGGATGCTGTCGATCAATGGTTTCAATGGCTTCATAAGAAGCCAGGTCCCATTTGATCCAATGCCAGATTGCAGGATGAATCCATCCCATGGCCCGGGCGATACCCTGCCAATACACCCAGCGAACTGCTGAATTGGAAGTTTTTATTTCGTAGCGCGCGGGAATGCGATGCAGTGTTACATTATTCTGAGGCACCGGTTTATGCTCAGAAGGTCCGGCGATTACATGGACTTCGTGCCCAGCATCGCCAAGCGCGCCCGCCAGCCGAAACATGTAGGTTCCGACACCACCCAGCCCCTGCTGAGGGGGATACTCATAAGAAATGAGCCCGATTCGCATGCCCATGCGATACCTCCGTGTAACCTGGTGCCCCGCGTGGACCTAACGACGACCAAGGAGGCAGATGCATCCATGCACGTGTCAATCAACCGCACTTAGCATACGTGAGATCAAACGGCTGACAAGTATTAGTTCAAAACCGCGGATTGCTATGCCGGCTGACCGTTAGCCGGTTCTGCAAGGCTGGAACGATCTCTGCGGAATAACGACACCGCGACAATCGCAACGATCATTGCGAGAAGGATCACAAGGGATGATTCGATTCGGCCTAGATCCAGCCCGCCCGCATCCCTCGGCTTGGTCAGCGTGTCTCCCAGAGTCGCTCCCAGCGGTCGCGTGAGAATGTAGGCGGCCCAAAAGAGGATGCTGCGGGGAACCCTGGTGAAAAAGTAAAGCCCGACAACAACTGCCAGCAAGCTCGTAAAGGCCAAGGCACCCCGCTGAAACCCGAGCTGCAAATCGTCCGCTGCATAATCGCCCAGGGCTGTTCCAAGAGTATTGGTGATGAGAATGGTTACCCAGTAAAAGATTTCATCTTTGCGAAGCGTGATCTGCTCGAATTTAATTCGTCCCATCACCAAGCGCCATATAACGATGGTGGCAATAACACCCGCCAATAGAACGGCTGACGCCATCGGATAGCCGAGGCCCAAGGTCCGGTCGAGGTAATCGGAAGTGGTGGTCCCTACTGTGGTGGTTGCAACCACCACGGCCCAATAGATGGCCGGGTGAAACCGCCGGGATATTACTTGTGCAGTAAGGGTGATGGCAAAGAAGCCCAAGAAAATCAGCGAGCTGTCGCGGTAGCCCAGATGCAACTGCATCGAGAGGGCATCGCCACCCGTCTCGCCGACCGTAGTGGCCAGTATCTTAATGATCCAGAACGCTATAGTGACGTGAGGAACTTTACTGAGTAAAGCTTCGGCAATGCTCGTTTCGTCTTGAGAAGCGTACATCAGAGTCGCTTTCGCCATTTGATCTGTCATGTTTATCCGCCGGGCTTAGGTGTATTGTCGCAGTCCAGTTCTTCCGAATGTAACGGCTGCAACTTCGGCTGCCAATTATGACACACGGTTTTGATCCTCCGCATGTTTGACGTTGAACCTGAGAGTGATTTACGGCGCGGTATTTTAGAAGCCTCCTGGTGGAACTTAATGGCAGATCATTCCAACCCATCCGAATTTCTAACGTTGCTGCAGCGGGATGGCGTTGCATCGGGGCGGGCGGAATTGCAGCCGATGGGTGGCGGGGTTTCAAGTGAAATTTACCTGTTGCGCGACGGAGATAAGCCGCTGCGGGTCGTGAAGCGGGCATTGGCAAAGTTGCGCGTCAGCGAGGAATGGCTGGCGAATGTGTCGCGGAATTCCTACGAGAGGAAGTATCTGCAGTACGTCGGGGACTTTTTGCCAGAGGCGGTGCCACGCGTGCTGGGCTTCAGCGATGTGGGAGCCTACTTTTTGATGGAGTACATTGATGAGGGGGACAGCAACTGGAAGCAGCGATTGCTGGGGGGGGATGCAATCGAAGCCGATGCGCAGCGGGCGGGTCAAATCCTTGGGACCATCCACAAACATTCTGTCAACGATCGAGTGGCGCGGCAGACCTTTGACACCGGCATCAACTTTTTCGAGCTACGCATCGATCCCTATCTCATTACGACCGGCAGGCGGAATCCGAAGCTCAAGGGGTTGTTCAACGAAGAAGCCGATCGGCTGGGGCAGACACGGCAGTGTCTTGTACATGGGGACGTGAGCCCAAAGAACATCTTGGTTTCGCCGAGCAGGATGATTCTGCTGGACTGCGAAGTAGCCTGGTTTGGCGATCCGGCATTCGATGTGGCATTTTTACTCAATCACCTTTTTCTCAAATCGCTTTACCATGCAATGCGGGCAGTAGTGAATGTGGCGGCAGGGGGCATGCCCGCGAAGTGGCGCGGTATGATTGAGGCATTCTGGAATAGCTATCGTGCTGCCTTGGGGGATACTTTCGATTTGAAGGATTTGGAAGTCCGTGTCGTGCGATTGTTGCTGATGCTTATGCTGGCGCGGTTAGATGGCAAGTCACCGGTGGAGTACCTCGCCAGGCAACAACAGGACTTTGTCCGCGACTTCGTGACGCAGCGTTTACCCGATGGCAACTTCGACTTGCAGGCCGTGAGTGATGACTGGTTTGCAGAATGGAAGCCATGTTAAAAATTGTGCATTTGGAGGCCTATCAGATATTCGATTCGCGCGGAATGCCGACGATTGAGACTCAAATGGTGCTGGAAGGGGGCGCGGTTGGCCGCGGTACGGTGCCATCGGGAGCATCCACGGGACAGTTCGAAGCGTTGGAATTACGCGATGGCGATGCAACTCATTATGGCGGTAAGTCGGTATTTCAAGCGGTGCGACATGTCAATGACATCGTTGCGCCGGTGTTGCTTGGCAAGCATGCTGATGAGCAGCGGAGCATCGACAACACCTTGATCGAACTTGATGGCACGGCGAACAAGTGCCGACTGGGGGCAAATGCGATCCTGTCAGTATCCATGGCGGCAGCCCAGGCGGCCGCTGCGGGCAAGGGGGTTCCGTTACATAGTCATTTGGGGCCGGGGACGGTGATTCCGTTACCGCAGATTCAGATTCTGGGCGGCGGGGCCCATGCGGATTGGCGAACCGACGTTCAGGATTTCCTGGTGATTGCCAACGGTGCAAAGGATTATGAGCAGGTTTTGGAGATGACGCACAATGTATATCGTGCGACGGGGCAGCTGATGCGCCAGCGCGGGTCTGCCATGGGGATCGCCGATGAGGGCGGGTTCTGGCCGGACGTGAAGAGCAATGAAGAAGCGATTTTGATCGTGATCGCGGCAATCGAAAAAGCCGGCTATACACCCGGGACCGATGTTAGCCTTGCGCTTGATGTGGCTGCAAGCGATCTGTTTGATGAGCCCACCCAGATGTATCGGTTTCGGCTGGAGAACCGCGAATTTTCGTCCTCGAACTTCAGTCAATTGATCGCAGAATGGTGTGCGCGTTACCCCATCATATCGGTGGAGGATCCTATGGCGGATGTGGACGCAGCAGGCTGGCGCATGATCTCCGACAGCCTGCGCGACAAGGTGCAGTTGATTGGCGATGACCTGTTTACGACAAACGTCGAACGAATCAGATCAGGCATCCGTGGAAGGGTGGCCAATGC
>JBBSFP010000242.1:0-4864 GCA_038238625.1 Tepidisphaerales bacterium | reverse complement strand
TGACATTTCTATTTCAGCTAAGAGGGTGACATTTCTACTTCTTTACAACAGAACAACAGTCCATAGACGAAGCGGGGCGGGCCACGCAAGTGCGATTGTAGGGATCAGGGATGTTCCGGTGGAATAATGTGGCTGGATGGTTCGATATTTCCTGGATCAGTGTGAAACTACATACATAAACACGTTCACACCTAATCGCAAGGCATCCTGATCGGCATAGCCATCGTTGTAGGCGCGCGGTAACTGTTCCCAGCCGGCGCTCATACTCAGCGGGCTGTATATCACGGGGAGTTGCCCATCGATTTCGATCACACGCAATCGAGGTGTGTTCATCCCGGGGTTTAGATGCTTTGCCAGAGCCGCCAGCTCGACGTGGCGAATATCGTTGACGAAGTTGAACAAGGGGTGATCAAGCGGCAAATCCTTCAGCTCATGGTCCTTGTAAACTTCTTTGATCTCAATCTTAAATGCCTCGTCAAATTCGCTTGACCCTACCGCGCAGTCCACGACGAGCATGCCGCCCTGATCGAGGTAGTCGCGCAGTCGTTTGCGAGCGGCATCAGAGAATTTAAAGCTGCGCTGCCCGGTCATGTAGAGCACCGGGAAGCTGAACATATCCTGCTTTTCGAGATCGACTGGGACGCGCTTAAATTGTACGTGGAGCGTCGTCGATTGGTCGATCGTTTTGAGCAAATTAGGAACCCCATGGGGCGTGGGATCCCAGTCACCGTTGTGCACGATTTGCCCCAGCACCAATTGATCGCGCGTGGCATCAGTGGCCTGGTGATAAACCTTTTGATGATCGAAAAAGCGCCCGTACTGATATTCTGCCAGGCAATACGTCATGATGTTTGAACCCAGTTCCAGCGCGTCTTTCTGATTATAAAGGGTGCCCCCTTCGATGGGATGTGCCTCTGCATCCCAACCGCAGGAAAGGTCGATGGGCGAAAAAATCACCGCCGCGCGAGTGCCGATATTGATCGTCTCAAGATACGGGGGCATCGTCTTCCATGCTTCCGAACCTTTGCGGACGTGCATCTGGGTGATCTTGTAGAAGGCAGAAAAGATCGGATGGTCGGTCTTGACCGGTGCCAATTCACGTTCGGTAAAGATCCGGGCTGCTTCACGCCTGAAGGATTCGTTGAATTCCGGGCGTCCGCAACTACTGTGCACGACCAGGGTGCCCCCATCGTTGAGGTATTGCCGCAAATGTTCGATGGTTTTGTCATCGAGGTGAGGCATCGGTTTCCAGCCGGTGAAATAAAGAATGGGTAGCTCAGTGGGATCGTAGCTAAACTTGCTGAAATCGGTGCCCACGAAGCGATAGCGCTGGCTGAGCTGATCATTGGTGAAACTCACCCACTGCTCGATGTCGATAATGGTGGTTTGCCAATCCACGCCGGTACCCTTAAGCGATTGTTCGGAAAACGTGACATTTCCAACCAGCGCCGGTGGGGATGGTTCGCGCTTTTTCTCCGAACGCCGCAGAGGTGTGGCCGGCAGCGGCAAGGGTGGCGCGCCCTCTCCGGCGTTGCGCCGTTGTGGAGCGGCCTTAGGGGGGATGTTAGCCTTTGGGTTGGTAAATTCCTCGGCAAAGGCGGAATCGATAGCCATGCCAAGCAGAAGCACAATCACCACCGACCCCAGCATTACAAACGACCGGCATTTACTGGGAATTCGCACCTGTGTGAGTTCTTCTCGGTTGAAGTGAGGACGGTTCATCGTGGGTATATACCACCGGGAATGCCAAACGTTTTTTCGCGCTAGCCCATCGCAATTGGGATGCGTTCACCCGCGCCCCGTGATTTTATATCTGTACACTTTTGCCCGTGGCGGCACTTTTGTAGAACGAATCGATCATCTTCATCAACGCCGTCCCCTGCTGTGCGCCGCAAAGGGGTGATACCTGATTCAAAATGCAGTCACGAAAATGACGGATCATGGCGGCATGGCCCACCGTTTTGGGTAACTTTAGAACAGTTTCTTTGGGTTCCCCTTTTTCTGAAAATGCCCGATAAAGCACAGGCCCACCTGGCACGTACACATCCACGGCCCCAGCTTCCCCATGAATCCGGCAAAGGGTACCGTTCTGCTGCGGCGGTTGGTTTAGCGCCCAGCTCGCGGCTAACTCGAGCGACGCGCCGTTGGCAAATCGAAAGAGGGCGAAGCCCGACTCCTCGACATCGGTCGCCTGTTCCACCGCCTTGCCTATCCGCTTATGGGCTACTGCCATTACCGTGGCTGGTTCCGGTTCACCCAAAAGGTACCAGGCCAGGTCCAGCATGTGCACGCCCAGGTCAATAATTGCTCCGCCTCCCGATTTGGATTTGTCGGAAAACCACCCGGTACCGATGGGGGTGCCACGTGTTCTCGTCCAGGAGGCCCGCGCATGATAAACCGCCCCGGCGTGCCCTTTGGTGATTGCCTGGTGTGACGCCTGCTCATTTCCACCGAAACGGCGCTGCAGGGAATAGAGCAAAACCTTACCCGCCTTGGCCGCGCTCCGTTCTATCTTACGGGCGTCGGCGGCGTTTAATGCGGGAGGCTTTTCGCAAAGAACATGTTTCCCGGCTTTAAGCGCCAGCAGCGCCACGGGTGCATGCAGGTGGTTGGGCAAACAAATGCTGACCGCATCGATCGTTGGGTCTTTGAGTAGATCGCCCACTTCACTAAATTCACGTGCTGCGGAGAACTCTTTAATGAACCCATTTCGCCGCTGCGGGATTAAATCTGCAACCGCATCGACCTTCCATCCCCCGGCAGCTGCGTAACCGCGTGCATGCATTAACCCCGGCCATCCCGCGCCGATGATCCCGACCGAAAGTGTTTGAGCCATATCTCGCCAGTTCGGACCGCCCTGCCAACCCCCTGAAACTCCACGTTAGTTGCCTATGCCGCACCGCCGAGCTCGCGACGACGGAACAGCCACATTCCCGCGGATAGCGCAAAGGTGGCATACGCCAACGCATAACCACCAGCGAGCGCAACAAACCCCCACACAGCATTCAGGGAAAACGAATGCGGATACTCAGCGAAATACCCGATGGCAAGTTTCCCATGCACTGTGACTGGCTTTAGATCAAACAGCTCCAATGTCGGCAATAGCAAACCCACCACGTACGCCAACCCTTTAACCAATGTCGGTGCGTGCGCTAATGGCCCCATATCGAGCGGATACAGGAATCGAGCCAGGTTTCCCGCGATATAGATCAAAATTACCACGGGCATGTTCACTACCAGGCTCACGCGCGTGGACAACGCAACGCCAATTGCCGCCAGCGCTGCAACCTGCAACCATACCAGGATGAGACTGGCCCCGAGCCCCCATAGATGCATGTTCCGTGTGTCTACCAACCGCTGCCATTCTGTGTCATCTACCGTATTCGGCCGCAGCGTATAGTCGTTGGGAATGCGCAGCAGGGTGCATACCCCCATGATCAACCCCAGGACTGCCACCGCCAGCAGTGCCGCCATCACGATCCCCAGGTATTTACCGATCAATACCTCCCATCGCCGGACCGGCTTGCTCATCAGGGTGAGCATCGTGCGATCTTCGATTTCTTCAAAGATGCACCGGCTCGTTGCAAACAACGTCGCAACCAATACCACCAGCAGCACCACGTCCAGGCCGACTGATAAATACATCACCGTATCCTCACCGAAGGTGAAGAATGGCAATGCCGCAAATAAAATCAGGATTACCCCACCCAGCGCAATCAGCAATGAATAGATCGGTTGGGCAACCGCTTCCCGAAAAGTATGGCGCAGAATGACAAAAACGCTGGTATTCAATCAGGCACCCGGTTGTTTTTTTGTAACAAACAGCGCGGACGATGCCGGAAAGGGACACAGTCCATTACTGATTGCACGCATTTCAATGGTTCAACGCGCCCGCGCAGGATATCCGGGACCCATCATATCAATGTTTGATTGAAAAGCTGCGGAACTCCCCCGTGGGTTGGTCAGAATTCAAATCGACTTGCCGAATAAAGCTTCCCATTTTTCGCTTCAGTGCTTGAACCAGATCTGCCATTTCTCTGTCGGGTCCCTCCATCACCAGCTCCACGCGTCCATCGGGTAGATTTTTAACATACCCTTCGACATCGTATTGCAGTGCCAGGTTTCTGGTCGTATAGCGAAAACCGACACCCTGCACTCGCCCGGTGAAGTGACAAATACACCGATGCATTGGATCGCCCGGATGGTGCCCCATCCCACGTGTTACCGTGTTGTGCGAATGTTGATGGTTCACACTTCTAATTTAGCAACTTTCTTCCAAAATTCGCAACAACTTAATTTCGTCGTGACAGCCGGGGGACAATTGAAAAGTTTTCAGCGCGCCAAGCCGTCCACGGGTGCGTCAT
This sequence comes from Tepidisphaerales bacterium, assembly GCA_038238625.1. Classification (GTDB taxonomy): domain Bacteria; phylum Planctomycetota; class Phycisphaerae; order Tepidisphaerales; family Tepidisphaeraceae; genus JBBSFP01. The sequence continues at coordinate 500 of JBBSFP010000242.1, read as the reverse complement.
CAACTTCTTCATCTTCCTGGAGTGTCTTCTGTACCCACGCCAGATATTTCAACTCCAGTTCGGGCAACGGGACTTCCAAATAATGTTCCACCATCTCCGGAATTCCGGCCGGATTCCATGGAAGCGTCGTCGAATTGTGTGAGTGCATCGGGTCAAAGACGGTGCCCGCTCCCGTGTCGGTGATCCATTGCTGCAACAGTGGCCGATATCTTGCCCCTTCGGCTTCGCACAAAAATCGAGCGAAGGCCCAGGCCTGTGCGTAAAACGTATCGACATGCTTCGCCGCATGCTCCATAACATCGCCCGCATGCAGCATCAACAGCGACCGCAGCGTCATCAAACCGTGCATGTTCCAAGCCTTGTGCAGCTCCCGAATCCTCACCGGATTTCTGGATAGATTCCAACGCGGACGATCATCCTGACAATGCAGTCCTTCAAACATACATGCCAGCAATTCCTCTAATTACGTTGGTAATCGTCCATGAAAATTCCGAGCTTCA
>JBBSFP010000241.1:0-4904 GCA_038238625.1 Tepidisphaerales bacterium | reverse complement strand
ATTGCAAGTGTTCCCATCTGCCTGGAATACTCCAAGCTCAATGAGGACACTTCTATTGCGTTAAGCAGAGGACATTTTCATTGCGTTACAACACATGATTCGCATCGGCGCATCTGGATTTAGTGTTCCCTTTGCGTCTGTGCGTACGTTAATTTCCAGATCACCATGGCCCTGAGCGCGATTATATTTGATTTGGATGGGACGCTGATCGACTCGAATGCGGCACATGTGCGGGCGTGGGATGAGGCCCTCCGCGAGCATCATTATAAGGTGTCGGCTGATCGCATTGCGGTGGAAATTGGAAAGGGGGGTGACAAATTGGTGCTTTCGATCCTAGGGCAGGAAATTGACCGGCGGGACGGCGAATCGCTGCGCTCAGCGCACGGTCGTGCCTTTAGAAAAATCGCAGAAACCACAAAGCTACCAGCCTTTCCCGCAGTTGAGGTACTGCTCCAAGCGATCCGCGATCGTGGGCTTAAACTTGCGCTGGCCACATCGACTGTAAAAAAGGATCTGAAAGTCACCCAGGACAGCGCGGGCGTGGATTGGGCGGAGTATTTTGATGTCATATCCACCGGGGATGATGCGAAGGAGAGCAAGCCGGCCCCCGCAATCCTGGAAGTAGCGATCACTAAGTTAGGCCTTTCACCCGCTCAATGTGCGATGGTCGGCGACACTCCATACGATGCCGACACGGCCCGCGATGCGGGGACGGTGTGCCTGGGCGTCACCTGCGGCGGACTGAACGATCACGACACGCTTCGCGCGATGGGAATGCGCAAGGTGTATCGCGATCCCATGCATATTGCGGACGAACTGGATGAAGTGCTGCGGATTGCCTCGCCCGGAGCAGCAACGCTTGACCAGCGACTTATTGAACTGTTGATGAACGATGCACTGGACGTAGCCCGAGCGGGGATGGAGAAGGGCGAGGTACCGATCGGATGCGTGATTGCACGAGGCGACGGCCGGATCATCGCGCGAGCACATAATGAAATGAATGCATCGCAAGACAAGACCGCTCATGCGGAGATGGTGGCTTTTAGCCGCGCCGTGAGGAAGGTGCCGGCCGATGCGACGGATTTGATCGTAGTTTCGACGTTGGAGCCGTGCGTGATGTGCCTCGGTGCATCGATGGAGGCAGCGGTGGACACAATTTTATTTGGCCTGGCGGCACCGGCGGATGGTGGGCGCAAGCGGGTGCGCCCGCCGGTGAGTCCGGAGAGCCAGATGCCGCGCATTTTGGGCGGGGTGCTTTGCAAACAATCTGGCCAACTGCTTGAGGAGTTCCTAAAGCGCCCGCCGGCCAACCCCGCGCAGGTGGCATTCGTGCGTCAGTTGCTTGCGTTGACTTAAAGCAGATGCAAATAGTCGTGAGTTCACATGAGTAAGCCCCGGCTGACTCTCGACGAGTATCGCGCCCGCAAGGCCGAACGCCGCGCCAGGCAAAGGCTGGCAAACGTGGGCCGGGCGCTGAAAATGCATGTGGCCCGAGTCGCATATGAAAACGAGCAAACGCTAGTCCCACAAGTCGCAGATTCTGCGTGCCCTGCGCCATCAATACCCAATGTAAACATCGGTTGTTCGGGGTGGTTTTACTGGCATTGGAGGGACCGATTTTACCCCCCCGGGATGGCTACGAAAAACTGGGTCGAGCATTATGCCAGCCATTTCGATACCGTAGAGTTGAATGCACCTTTTTATTCATGGCCCACCGAGGCTACGGTTCGATCCTGGGCGCGGCAGGTAGCGGGCCGGCGATTCTGGTATACGGTAAAAGCATGCGAGCTCATTACACATGTGAAGCAGTTTTCCAGGACAGCGGAGCTAGTTGATGATTATTACCTGATTGATCGGCTGCTGCAGCCGCACCTGGGATGTTTTCTGTTCCAACTTCCGCCCTCTTTTCACTATTCAGCGGCCCGGCTCAAACGGATTCTCGATCAACTGGACCCAAGTAAACGAAATGTCGTAGAGTTTCGACATCGAAGTTGGTGGAACAAACAAACGATAGCGGCCTTCCGAAAGACCAACACGATCTTTTGCTCCTGCAGCGCCCCTCGCCTGCCAGATGAACTGGTGCAAACAGGCGATGACATCTACATCCGATTTCACGGGATTAGCCGTTGGTATCGCCATGATTATACCGCTGACGAACTCTCGGCCTGGGCTGCGAAAATCCGGTCACACAAGGGGAGTCGGATATGGGCTTATTTCAATAATGATTTTGGAGGTTATGCGATCGATAATGCACGCCAGCTGAGGTGCCAGCTGACTGATTCTGACGAACAGGGAAGCGGGCTTTGTCAATAGCAGTTGGCATCAGGTTGATCCGCTCAAGCTTGTGCCGAGTGCGATGGGCCCGGTCAAACACTATCCACGTTCGTTTGTCTGGTTTTTCAAGCCTCCACAGTGATATCTTCAGTCGCACGGGCTTGGCAAGCGAGGATGTATCCATCGGCTTCATCCGAATCGCTTAGGGCTTCGCGGCTGTCCATGGTGACTTGGCCTGAAGATAGCCTTGTGCGGCACGTTCCGCAGACACCGGCGCGGCATTGGTAGTCGATCGGCACGCCCACCGATTCTGCTGCCTCGAGAATCGTGCCGGTCGGCGCGAGCGGCGCGGTTTTATCTGATGTCGAAAAGGTAACGGTTGCGGCTGGGGCTCCGTCCATCTTCGAGGCTGCGGAAGTGCCGGCGTCTTTGGCAACGGCGGCCGCGGGGGTGAACGATTCCAGCATAATGCGATCGGCTGCGACACCGGCGGCCATCAGTTCGCCGCGGGCGGCATTGGCCATGGCATCAGGGCCGCATACAAACGCCGGTCGTGTGGCCAGATCGGGGACCAGTTGCCGAAGCAGATCTTTGGAAATCCTTCCCTGCGATCCGCTCCAACCCGACGGCGCGTCGCGGGTGATTGTCAGGTGGACTTTCAAGTTTGGATGCCGCGCACCCAAGAGTCGCAGTTCTTCGGCGAAGATGACATCGGCGGGTGTGCGGACGCTGAAGACCAGGTCGATCTTCCCTGCCCAGCATCGGTCGGTCAGGTCGCGCAGAATGGACATCACCGGCGTGATACCGACGCCGCCTGCGACCAGGAGAACCGCCGTGGGATCGGCAAGGTCGTCAGTTGCTTTTTGATCAGCGCCGGCTCGGGGTGCCTTTGCAGGAGGCAGGCGCGAATCGAACGTGAACCGTCCGGCCGGTGCTGAAACGGTCACTGTTTGCCCTGTCATCAGCATGTCGTGCAGGAACCGGGAGACATGGCCGTTGTCTTCGCGCTTGATTGTCAGCTCAAGATATCCATCACGCGTCGGCGGCGAAGCGATCGTGTAAGACCGGCCAACACGTTTGCCATCAACATCGACCATCAGATTGAGGAATTGTCCGGCCCGGAAGTTGAATGGAATCGGGCCATCATCGGTGGCGGCCAGGCGGAAAGTGCGTACCGATTCGGTTTCACGAAACATGCCGATCACGCGCAGATTGCCCTTCCAAAAGCGTGCCTTGCCTGGGGCAGCGGATGGGGAGCTGGATTTGGCCGGTGCCCGCACCAGGTGACTGATGGCACCCACGATCCGCCACAGCAGTAGCCCCGCCAAGACACCGAATGCAACATTCGGCAGCCTTTTGTCGGCCTTGGTCTGCAAATAAAAATGGTAGCACGCCAGCGCTGCTGCGAGGTAGACCAGCCGGTGCAGCCGCTTCCACCATTTGCCGCCCATTTTGCGGATGGCAGCGTTGAATGAGGTGGCCCACAACGGCAACATCAATATCAGGCTCGAAAAACCGATCAGCAGGTAAGAGCGGTGGGCAATCTCAAAGGCAGTACTTGATACGCTGCGCTGGCGGTCCCACCAGAAGTAGATGGTCAGATGCGCGGCGGCGTAATAAAAAGCGTATACGCCCAGCGATCGTCGAAACTGCACCAGCCAATTGAAGCCTGTCACAGTGCGGATCGGTGTGACAGCCAGGGATAGCAACAGGCAGATGACCGCCAGGCCGCCGGTAGTGTGGATGGCGAAGTTGACGGCGTTCACCCCCAGCCTGTGCCCGCGCGCATCCCAGATCAATAGTCCCAGCGGCACCAGCAGGCTTAAGATTAACCCAAGCCGTGCTACCGGCATGTTGCCACCGAACCAGGTGGCTGGCCGAGGCATGGCCGGGCGGGGTGTTGCAGGATTGCCGGTCGCGTGGATGTCGGGCATAGCGCTGCTTTCAAAAATCTTTGTGCAGGTCCATCCCGTCATACAAACTAGCGACCTGCTCGCTATAACCGTTGAACATCATGGTCGGCCGCCGTCCGGATTCCCCGATCCTCTGCTCGGTCGCCTGACTCCATCGCGGATGCGGGTGCTCGGGGTTGACGTTTGCGTAGAAACCGTATTCCGCCGCACCATAGCGGTTCCAGCTGGTGGGCGGCATATCCGCGACCAGCGAGATTTTTACAATCGACTTAATGCCCTTGAACCCATATTTCCAGGGGATAATCAGGCGCACGGGTGCTCCATCCTGCGCGGGCAGCTCACGCCCGTATAAGCCGGTGGTCAGCAACGTTAGCGGGTGCATGGCTTCATCCATTCGCAGCCCCTCGACGTAGGGCCATTCCAGCACGCTCGTCTTCTGCCCGGGCATCATTTTGGAGTCCAGCAGCGTATTGAACGCGACATATTTGGCTGCGCTGGTCGGCTGCACCTTTTCCAGCAACCTGCTGAGAGAATAGCCTGCCCAGGGAACCACCATCGACCATGCCTCGACGCATCGCATTCGATAAACCCGTTCTTCAGGCAAAGATACTTTCCGGATGTCGTCCATATCAAAGGTCATGGGCTTAGAGACCAACCCATCCACCGTTACCTTCCACCCCTTGGTGGAAAAGTTTCCCACAGTGGACGCTACCCCGT
>JBBSFP010000240.1:0-4917 GCA_038238625.1 Tepidisphaerales bacterium | reverse complement strand
CGCCAACGTGCTCACCGGATCGTTCGTCGTGGAAAAAGTCTTCACCGTCCCCGGCCTTGGGCAGCATTTTGTCAACAGCGTCCTCAATCGTGACCGCACGCTCATTCTTGGCACGGTAATGGTGTATTCGTTTTTCGTGTTGCTGTTTAACCTGTTAGTCGATCTTGCCTACGGATGGGTTGATCCTCGCATCGATCTTTTGCGAAAAAACTAGAAAACTATGACCGCCATCGAAGAACCTCTCCCACGTCCCACCTTGCCCGAACAGGCCCAACTCTCAGGGCTGCGTTTCTGGAAACGCCTTCGCGGCACACCGCGGATTACATTCGGAGGCGGTATCGTTTTGCTGGTCCTTTCAATCTGTCTGCTCACACTTTTCTGGACACTGCCGCGGGAAGCCACGCTCTATTTCAATCGCCAAAACGATGTGGCCCATGCTGCACCCAGTCGCCACATCCAGTTTTGGTTTGGCACTGATGAACAAGGACGAAGCATCTTTGCGCGGTGTCTGCTGGGCGGGGCGATCAGCCTCACGATCGGCATCGCATCGGCGGCAATCGCAGTGACCTTGGGCGTCAGCGTTGGGTTGATCGCCGGTTATCGCGGCGGGTGGGTCGACGCGCTACTCATGCGCTGCGTCGACATCCTGTACGGCCTTCCCTACATGTTGCTAATCATCCTTTTCAAAGTGGCGTTCAGCGACGCCAATGCGGTGGTACTGCTCTTCGTGGCAATCGGCGCAGTCAGTTGGTTGACCATGGCGCGCGTCGTCCGCGGGCAGGTGCTTTCCCTGCGATCCCAGGCGTTCATCGAAGCCGCCCGTGCCGCCGGTATCAATGAATTGCGCATTTTCATTCGCCACCTCCTGCCTAACCTCATTGGCCCGATCATCATTTATGCCACCCTGATTGTGCCGCAGTCGATCCTGCAGGAATCGTTTTTGAGCTTTCTGGGAATCGGCGTCAATCGACCGGTGCCCAGTTGGGGATCCCTCGCGGCCGATGGACTGCAACCGGCGCTCAATTCCATCGACAGCGAGTGGTGGATGCTGCTATTTCCATGCGCGTTGCTGGCGATTACTCTTTTGGGTCTCAACTTCCTGGGCGATGGCCTGCGCGACCTGTTCGATCCACGTCGAGAAGCGGCCAAGGTCTGAACCCTTCGCCGAAGTGGCTCAGAGTAAGGGATTTCAACAATGGAAAATCGTTTTGGTGTCAAAGATTTTTTCCTGTTCCTTTTGCTCGGCGGGCTGATGGTTTTGGTCGTTCTGTCGATATGGCAGTACGATCGACAATGGGCCTGGATTCAGACCTTCGATCGCCGACTTGCTCAACAAGCGGATGATTTTCGGCAGCTGCAGTTGGCCTTGGAGCATATGCCCCGCACGGCGGCAGTGATCGGCGATGCACCCCGTGATACTCAGGTGCCCACCCCCGTCACTGCTGCGGATTCTTCACCGCGAGCACCGCAGCAGCCAACCAGCCAGCCTGTTTTTGACCGTGACCCCTTCGCGCGGATCAACACCGCTACCACGAGGCCCAATTATGCCCGGGGGGACTGGCTGATTGACACGACCAATGGCCGCGTGGCTACGCTGACTCCCCTGATTTCCGGTGATGCCAATGCAGCAGGGATCCATGCGCATGTGCTGGAATCGCTTGCGACGCGTGATCCCGATACCCTGCAATGGACCCCCTTGCTCGCTAAGGATTGGACCATCAGCCCGGACGGGCTGCGGATCACTTTCAGGCTGCGCGACCAAATCTACTTCTCAGATGGCCAGCCTGTTACCGCTGATGATGTGGTTTTCACTTATCAGTTTTCGATGAACAAAGACATCGCCGCTCCCCGGACGCGTGCCTACCTGGACAATCTTGCAGATGTCCAGATGAACAGTCCGCGGGAGGTGACGTTTATTTTCAAGCAACCCTATTTCCTTGCGTTTTCGATTGCCGGTGGGATGGAAATCTTGCCGAGGCATTTCTATGAAGGCATCCCGGCCGAGGAGTTCAATAAATCCACGGGCTACCTGATGGGTTCCGGGCCCTATCGGCTAGAAGACCCCAAAAGCTGGAAGCCGGGCTCCGATACTCCGATTACGCTGGTACGGAACGAACATTATTGGGGCGCGCAGCCAGCGCTTGAGCGGCTTGTCTACCGCGAGTTCTCAAATGATATTGCCCGGCTTGCCTCATTCCGCAACGGTGAGATCGATTATTTCGGCGCCACGCCCGACCAGTACCATGAAATGCTCACGGATACGGCGCTACTGCAACGTACTCATCACCTGGAATTCCAAAACCCCGTCGGCGGCTATCGTTTTATCGCATGGAATCAAAAGCACGACGGGAAACCCTCACGCTTCGCCGACAAGCGCGTGCGGCAAGCCATGACGCTGCTCATCGATCGCCAGCGCATCATCGACCAACTCATGCTCGGCTATGCAGTGGTGGCGACCGGCCCGTTCAACCCGTTAAGCCAGCAATGTAACCCAGAAATTAAGCCCTGGCCTTACGACCCTGCTCGCGCCCAGCAATTGCTTAGCGAAGCAGGCTATACACGCAATGGCGATGGCTCACTGGTGGGGCCAGATGGCGTTGTGTTTGAGGTCAAACTCACCTATCCCTCCGGTCGACCAGACTATGAAAAGTTCGTGCTGTTTGTGAAAGACTCACTTGCCGAAGCCGGAATTTCAGTGCAGCTGGATGCCTTGGAATGGGCCGTGTTTACCGATCGCTTGAAAAAGAAAAATTTTGAAGCCATCTCTCTGGGATGGACCACTACCCCCGAGAGCGACATCTACCAGATGTTTCATTCCAGTCAGATGATCGACAACGGCGACAACTTTTGTTCCTACTAAAATGATGACCTCGATCAAACGCTGGACGAAGCGCGGCATACCGTGGACGAAAGCAAACGCATGCCGCTGTGGCGAAAGGCGCATGCAATCGCCTATGACGATCAACCCTACACTTTTATCGCGTTCAGCAAAGCGCTGGTGTTTATGGATAACCGCTTCGAAAACGTGCAGCGCGTCAGGCTAGGCTTGAATTCACCAGGCGAGTGGTTTGTCCCCGCCTCCAGGCAGCGCTACAAATGATTTTCCCCTCGAATGGCTGAAAGTTCCCGAGCGGTTCGGAAGCACCGATGTTTAATTACATCATTCGTCGCCTTCTGTTGATGATTCCGACGTTGATCGGGATCACACTGGTGGTGTTTTTCGTAATGGCGTTGTCGCCAGGAGGACTCAGCGCCCGGCAGGAGACCGACCAGGGCCTGAGCCCCGAAGGTCGCAAGGCACTCGAGGATTATTACAACAGGCGTTACGGGTTGAACAATCCGAAGTACGTCCAGTACGCTCACTGGTTAAACCACATTTCACCGATCGGATTTAAAGACCACGGCATCGGATTCCCATCCCAATGGAACTTCGGGCTGAAAACCCCCGATTTTGGCGACAGCTCAATGACCAATCGTCCGGTGCTTGATGTCATGGCAGAGGCATTGCCGGTCACACTACTGCTTAACTTGATTACGATTCCGATTGTCTACTCGATTTCCATCTTCGCCGGCATCTACGCGGCGCGGCATCGGGGGAAGACCTTCGACCATGTGAGTGGGACAACATTCCTGGCGCTTTGGTCATTGCCGACCATCTGGGTCGGTGTAATGCTGTTGGGATTCTTTTGCAACGAAACCCATCTCAAGTGGTTTCCCACAGCGGGCCTCCATGATTTGATGGCCAGCCGAATGCGCTTCCTGCCAAGCTTTGTAGACGGGGCCTTCGATCGCGGAAACCTGTTCGATTTTGCCTGGCACCTGGTTTTGCCGATCATTTGTCTGACTTACGGCGGCTTCGCATTTCTGTCCAAACTGATGCGCGCCACCATCCTTGAAAATTTATCCGCGGATTTCGCGCGCACCGCCCGGTCTAAGGGGTTGTCCGAAAGTGCCATCCTTTTCCGCCATGTTTTGGGGAACAGCCTGGTCCCGCTGATCACTGTGGCGGCGTCAATCCTGCCGGCGCTGCTGGGCGGGTCGGTGATCGTCGAACGCATTTTCAGCATTCAGGGAATGGGCCGGCTGATGATCGAGGCTATATTTCAGCGCGATCGGGAATTGGTCATGGGACAGACGGTGATCGTCAGCGTGATAAGCTTGCTGTGCCTTATTGTTGCCGATGTTTGCTATGCCATTGTCGATCCCCGGGTGAGCTATGAGTAACCTTAGCGCTCCCGACACCGCTGGCATGGCGCTTAAGGTACCGATGGAAACCGAACCTGGTGGGCAGTCGCGGGGCCAGCAGCAATCAGATCCGACACCCCGTCCATGGCTGACCCAAGTGGTGCTGCGGACCTTTAGCACCCGGGCGGCCAAAGCCGGGCTGACCTGCATCGCAGTGGTATCGTTCTGCGCCGTGTTCGCACCGTTTCTCGCCAACAGCTATCCGCTGTTGATGATGAAAGATCACCATCTAATAAGCCCATTGGCTCAGAATCTAACTGCAGCCGACTGCACGCTGCTGGCGATGAGCCTGACGGCGATCGGGCTTTGGTTTGTTCACCGGGTTCGGGTGTATCGGCGGGCCCTGTGGTTCTTGGGGATCACGGCGACGGTTGCAGTCGCCAGCCTGGTATGGTTGCATCCGCCTCGGGTACAGGTTTATCACCAGTTCCGTAACGCGCAACGACTGGGGCAGATTCAGTGGGCTATCCACACGCTCATTCAATTCTCGCCCGGGGATCACTCATTCGATGAAGCGGCGGGCCCCAGCCATCCGCAATCGCCATCGTCGCGCCATTGGATGGGCACTGACGCCAATGGTGCCGACATCGCCAGTCATATGATCCATGCTTGCCGCATTGCGATGGCCGTGGGATTTATTTCCACGGGTTTGGCGGCGGTGATCGGCAGCAT
>JBBSFP010000239.1:0-4933 GCA_038238625.1 Tepidisphaerales bacterium | reverse complement strand
CTGGCAGCGTGATAGCGTACGCGAAGTGGATGTGATCACCGGGTGTTTTTTCATGGTGAAGCGCGAGGTGTACCATAAAACCGGTGGCTTCGACGAACGCTTTTTCATGTATGCCGAGGAAGTGGATCTTTGCTGGCGAATCAAACAAGCAGGCTGGAAGCTGCTTTTTACCCCCGACGCACGGATCATCCACCTGGTGGGCGCGTCGGCGGCCAAGGCAAAACCAAATCGCGTCTACCAGATCAATCTCGGGTTGCTCAAATTATTCCGGAAACATTACGGCCAGGCGTATATGCGGCTGGCTAACCTGCTGATGTGGATGTTTTATGCGACGAGGGTGCCGTTGTTGTCAATGGCGGTGGAGACCGGGTTGAAGGGAACCGAAACGGCTCACAAGGCGGAAGTTTACCGCGCGGCGATGCATCGGCATCTGCGATTATTTCGGCGGCAGTATGAGGTTGAAATCGACCGGGCCTAAACGATGACTCATTTATTCCGCCAACTTCAGCGTCGCCACGAACGTGGAGAACCAATTCGCACCGCCGTGGTCGGTGCCGGATTTATGGGGCGCGGGATCGTATTTCAGTTAAACCGGATGCCGGGCATGTTCCCGGCGTTGGTGGTGAACCGCACCGTGGAGCGCGCGGTGCAGGCGTACGAGGCAGCGGGGTTCAAGCGCCAGCATATTGTGGTGAGCGATGAGGTGGATGTACTGGATAACGCGGTGGCAGAACGGCGACCTGCCGTGAGCAGCATGGCGACGATTGCTGGGGCAATCAGGTCGCTGGACGTAGTCATTGAGGCAACGGGTGTGGTGGAACTGGGCGCGCGAGGCATTGTCATGCATTGCCCACAAGAAACATTTCGTCTCGCTCAACGCCGAGACCGATGCCACCGTGGGGCCACTGCTCAAAAAGAAAGCGGATGAGGCGGGGTGCATCTATACCAATGCTGATGGGGATCAGCCCGGGGTGCTCATGCGATTGATCGAATATTGCCGCGGCTGCGGGTTTGAAGTGCGCGCGGCGGTGAACTGCAAGGGGTTCATGAACATTCGCGCCACGCCCAGCAGCATTTTGGAATGGGCGCAGAAGCAGAACACCAGCCCGCGTATGACCGCCGCGTTCACCGATGGCACGAAGATGAACATCGAGCAGAACGTGGTGTGTAACGCCAGCGGATTACTGCCGGCACGTCGCGGAATGCTTGGGGTGCAGACCGATCTGAAAAGCGCGTTGGTGGATTTTTCAAAAAGCAGGGAAATGGATGGAAATGCTATCGTCGATTACACGCTGGGCGGGGATTTTGGAGGAGGTGTATTTGTGATCGCGCGCGGGGTGGATGCGCAGATGGTGCAGCCGTATCTGAAATATCTGAAAATGGGAGATGGCCCGGACTATTTATTTTTTCGGCCTTATCACCTTTGCCATATCGAAACACCTCTGTCGGCCGCGGAGGCGGTGCTGTTCCACGAACCCACCATCGCGCCGCGCGGGGCACCCAGCACCCATACCATCTCGATCGCCAAGCGCGAATTAAAAGCAGGAGAGGTTTTAGATGGGATTGGTGGGTTCAACCAATACGGGCAGGTGGATGTGGCCGAAAGATGCCGTGGGTTGCTACCCATCGGGCTGGCGGAAAATGTGCGGCTCAGCCGTGATGTAAAAATGGACGAACCCATCGCAATGGATGCGGTGGAACATGACGAGAGCGCGTTGCTCACGCGGCTGTGGCTCGAACAGGAAAAAATGTAAATCATGCCAAAAGAACTAATCAAAGACGTAGTGGTTAAGAAATTGACGGTCAATTGCGATGAGCGTGGCCGGCTCATGGAGATGATCCGCAGCGATGATAAAGAGCTGAAGATCATCAAGTTTGGGCAGGTTTATATGACCACCGCATTCCCCGGCGTGGTCAAGGCATGGCACTATCACAAGAAGCAGACAGACCATTTCGTCTGCGTGAAAGGGCAGATGAAGGTGGTGCTGTATGATTCGCGTGAAGACTCAGCAACTAAGGGGATGGTCAACGAGTTTGTCATTGGTGACCACGCGCCATTTTTGATCGAAATTCCCAACCTGGTTTATCACGGTTTCAAATGCATCAGCGATACCGAGGCCATCGTGGTCAACTACACCACCGAATGCTATGACTACAAAAACCCTGATGAATATCGCGTCGATCCGCACTCGCAGGAGATTCCATACGATTGGTCGCGCAAGGATGGGTAACGGGGTGGCTGATCGACGGCGGGGGTCGCGTGTCGATGACGCCGCTGCAGGAGGACGTTTATGAAGGGCATTCTATTAGCGGGCGGCGCGGGTACGCGGCTCTATCCGTTGACGCGGTGTATCAGCAAGCAGTTGCTACCGGTCTACGACAAACCGACGATTTACTACCCGTTGTCGGTTTTGATGCTGGCGGGAATACGGGAGGTGTTGATCATCAGCACTCCGCGCGACCTGCCGCGCATTGTGGAATTGTTCGGAGATGGATCGCACCTGGGGATGAAAATTGAATACGCCGAGCAGGCTAAACCCAATGGTATCGCGCAGGCATTTATGCTGGGCGCGGAGTTCATCGGTAATTCGCCGGTCTGTTTGATCCTGGGCGATAACATTTTCTATGGCCATGACATGACGAATCTGCTTGAGGATTCGGCCAGGCTGGTGAGTGGAGCGCGCGTATTCGCTTACCAGGTGAAGGATCCGGAGCGTTACGGAGTGGTAGAGTTTGACGGTCGGTTTAAAGCCCTGAGCATCGAAGAAAAACCGAGCGCCCCCCGCAGCAACTGGGCCGTGACGGGACTCTATTTCTACGATGCCACCGTGGTAAAGGTGGCCCGGGATCTCAAGCCATCAGCGCGTGGGGAATATGAGATTACAGATGTGAACCGCGTTTATTTGCAAAAAGGTGAGTTGCAGGTGCAATGCATGGGGCGCGGCATCGCATGGCTGGACACCGGTACCTACGATTCATTACTTAGCAGCAGCGTGTTTGTGCAGACGCTGGAGGCGCGCCAGGGATTGAAGGTGGCTTGCGTGGAAGAGATCGCGTTCACCCGGAAATTTATAGATGCCGCGCAGTTAGCAAAGCTGGCGGAGATGGCGGGCAAGAGCGAGTACGGCACCTATCTGCAGCGCGTTTTAAAAGAAGCCCAGGCCCGGGTGTGAAATTTTTCGAAGGATGCGAATGCGAACTATTCTGGTCACCGGCGCGGCTGGTTTCATCGGATCTAACTTCGTGCGCATGCTCATGCAGCGTGGCGAGACCGTGAAGATCGTAGCGTTCGACAAGCTCACGTATGCTGGCAACCTGGCCAACCTTCAGGACCTGTTGGACGATCCTAAAAACGCTGATCGCCTAGTGTTTATCCGGGGCGATATCTGTGATGAAGCGCAGGTGCAAAGCGCCTGGCGTGAGCACGATGTGCAGGAGGTGGTGCACTTCGCAGCCGAAAGCCATGTGGATCGCAGCATCCTGGGTTCAGGGCCATTCGTGCAGACCAATGTAGTGGGGACGCAGGTGCTGTTGGACATCGCCAAGGCCAACGGGGTGCAACGCTTTTTGCAAGTGAGCACCGATGAGGTGTATGGCACGCTGCCGGAAGATCACCTCGAAATTAAGTTCACCGAAGAGACACCGCTGCAACCCAACAGTCCCTACTCGGCGAGCAAAGCGGCGGGGGATTGCCTGGTGCGGTCCTATTTTCACACGTTCGGATTACCGGTGCTGACCACCCGTTGCAGTAACAACTATGGGCCTTACCATTTTCCCGAGAAGCTCATTCCCTTGTTCGTGACCAACCTGATGGAAGGGAAAAAAATACCGCTATACGGCGATGGAATGAATATCCGCGATTGGCTTTATGTCGAAGACCATTGCGAGGCGATCTGGCTGGTGCTCAACAAAGGCCGCGTCGGTGAGGTCTACAACATCGGCGGCGACAACGAAATTACCAACCGGAAAATCACCGAGACCATTCTTGCCGAAATGAACAAACCCTGGGACCAGTTTGTGCAATATGTGAAAGATCGGCCCGGGCATGATCGACGGTATGCCATAGATGCGAGCAAGATCCGGCGCGAGCTGGGATGGCGGCCAGCCCATTGCTTCGAACAGGCAATCAAATCAACCATCGAATGGTACAGCGATCATGAGGCCTGGTGGCGCAGCATCAAGAGCGGCGAGTATCTCAAATATTACGAACAGCAGTACGTAGCCCGCTGAGCGAGTTCACCGCACATGTCTGATCTGTACGCATCCATCCTCCTCACCGGCGGTCGCGGCATGCTGGCGCGCGCCATCGCAGCGGCGTTGCAGCAACGTCAACTGCCCGTCACGATCACCGATCGCAATGAATGCGATATCACTGATGCCGCCCGGGTCAGCGAGGTTTTTGAAAAAGTTCGCCCTACTCTGGTGATCAATTGCGCCGCCCACACCGGCGTGGATGCCTGTGAAGACGAATTTGAAAAAGCGATGGCACTCAACGCCACCGGTCCCGGATTGCTCGCTGAGCAGTGCCGAAAGCGGGGCGCGAAGATGGTGCATTACAGTACTGATTTCGTCTTCAATGGGCGATCCGAACGTCCTTATCGCCCCGAAGATCAAGCGGATCCGTTGTCGGTTTACGGCAAAACCAAGCTGGCGGGGGAGCAGGCAGTATTGTCGCACCTGGGAGACGATGTACTGCTCATTCGTACCTCTTGGTTATTCGGGGCGGGGGGTCACAATTTTCCGCAGACCATCGCGAAACTAGCCAGGGCGGGAAAGACTCTGCGAGTGGTCAATGATCAGTTTGGTTCACCGACCTACACCCCTGACCTGGCTGCGGCAACTTTGTCATTGCTGGGCTGTCAAGCTGGGGGAATTTTTCATGTAACGAACACAGGCGTCACGAGTTGGTATGAATTTGCTCGCGCCGTTTTAG
>JBBSFP010000238.1:0-4943 GCA_038238625.1 Tepidisphaerales bacterium | reverse complement strand
CGTCCATGTGATCGGAAAGGACATACTTTGGTTTCATGCGGTTTATTGGCCAGCAATGCTGATAGCGGCCGGGCTGGTGCCACCGCGGCATGTCGTGGCACACGGGTGGTTTATGGCTGATGGACTTAAGCAAAGCAAAACCCTGGGGAATTTTGTGGGTCTGGACAAGCTGCGTGAGAAAATCTCCGCCTTTAGTTTGGATGCGCTTCGCTATTTTTTGATTCGCTGCGCGCCGTTTGGCTCCGACCCCGACTACAACGACAACGATTTTAACAAGGCATTTAACGAGCTCGCTAACGTCGTAGGAAATGGGCTCAATCGCACCGTGAAAATGCTGGGCCGATACCGCCGCGGTGTCCTTCCACCGGTGGGTGATCTGGAGGATATCGATCGCCAATTGATCGCGCTCAGCGATTCGCTGCTGGATAAGCTGCACAATGCGTACACCCACTTCGAGTTGCAACAGGTGGCTCTGCTACCGGTCGAACTAGCGCGCGCGACAAACGGGTACATTGATGCCACGGCACCGTTTATGCTGGCAAAGGATCCAGAGAAAGCCGGGCGGTTGGATACTGTGTTAAACCTGGCGCTGCAGGCCATTTCCCGTGTACTGATTGCATTGCTGCCTGTCCTTCCGGAAAAGGCCGCAG
Organism: Tepidisphaerales bacterium; assembly: GCA_038238625.1. Taxonomy (GTDB): domain Bacteria; phylum Planctomycetota; class Phycisphaerae; order Tepidisphaerales; family Tepidisphaeraceae; genus JBBSFP01. The sequence goes on along the minus strand of JBBSFP010000238.1, from coordinate 4,293 downwards.
ACGGGTTGGACCAGCTCAACATGGATTGGAAAGGCAAGACGTTGCAGACGCTGTGGAGGACGCCGCTGGCGACCGGGCATCAGGTGGGCGAGGGAAAGCCCCTGTTCCCGAAAGTGGGGTAGCGGCAAGCGTTCGTTTTTCCTATGATCCCTCCAAATGAGATTTGGAATTTGCACATCGTTACGGCGTTCGGCAGAAGTCAAAGCCGCCGGATGGGATTACGTGGAAGAAAACGTCAAAAACTTCTTCCAGGGATTGCTGCCAGATGATCAGTGGGTAGCGCGGCGCTGGCTGGACGATGCGGTGCTGGGGGTGCCCGCTGCATCCTCAATGGTGCCCGCTGACTTAAAGACGACGGGGCCTAATGTTAATCCACAAGCTCTGCATGATTACATGGCCCAGGTGCTGCAGCGGGCGGACATCGTGGGATGTCGGCATATGGTTTTCGGAAGTGGGCCATCACGTAATGTAGAGCCGGGTGTAGAGCGCGATCTGGCCCGAAGACAGATCATCGAATTTCTGAGAGATATTGCTCCGATGGCGGCGCGGCATGGAGTGACCATGGTGGTCGAGCCACTCAACACCGGCGAAACAAATATCATCAATTCCATTGCTGAAGCCATGACTTATGTGGCGGAAATCAATCATCCCAATATTCAATGTTTGCTGGACACCTTCCATATGTGGTTCGACAAGGAACCACTCGAAAACCTCCGGGCCGCCATGCCTTGGATCAAGCACGTACACCTTGCGGATCTTGAAGATCGCATGCCCCCCGGTGAGAGCGGTAAAGACGATTATCGCCCGGTGTTCCGCATTCTCAAAGAGGGCAACTACCAGGGGACGATCAGCATTGAGCCGAATAATTTCAACGATTACGCCGGCGTGGGAACGCGTGTGCTGAAGTTTCTCAAAAAGCAGTGGGAAGAAGCCTAGGCCCGCTTCGGGGGGATTCACTTCGGAGACAGATCCATGTTGATGAAATATCGCCTGTTCACCCCCGGTCCGACCAGCGTGCCGGAAGCGACGCTGTTGGAATTGGCAAAGCCCGTGCACCATCACCGCACGGGGGAGTTCCGTGCAATGTTTAACGAGGTGCAGACGAACCTGCAGTACGTCTATCAAACCCGATCGATGGTTTACACCATCACTGGCTCCGGTACGGCAGCGGCGGAGGCGGGAATAATCAACGTGCTGGCACCGGGTAAAAAAGCCTTATGCGTCGTCAATGGAAAATTCGCCGAGCGCTGGTCGCAGGTATGTAGTACTTATGGAATAGAGCACAAGGATCTGAAACTTGAATACGGCGACCATGCAACTGCCGACCAGATTGCCCGGGAGTTGAAAGATGCCAAGTATGATGCCGTGATCCTCGTGCATTCTGAAACGAGCACGGCAACGGTGTGCGACCTGGAAGCAATCGGGAAGGTGGTGCGTGCCAGCGGAGACACACTGCTGATTGTTGATGGCATCACCAGCATCGGGGCGCTCCCGTTTCGCATGGACCAGTGGGGTGTGGACGTTGCGATCACAGGCAGCCAAAAGGCGCTCATGCTCCCACCTGGGCTCGCATTCGTGGCGCTCTCAGATCGGGCATGGGCTGCAGCCGAATCCAACAAAACGCGGCAGGAATTCTACTTTGATTTGAAGAAATACAAGAAGACTATAGGCGACGGTGATACGCCATTTACACCCGCCAACACCTTGATTGAAGCGTTAGGCGTGAGCTTGAGAATGGTAAAAGAAGAGACGCTTGACGTGGTGTGGAAGCGCACGCACCTCGTTGCCGAGGCGTTTCGTCAAGGGGTGAAGGCACTGGGGTTTGAACTATTTTCCAAAATGCCGGCGGATTCAGTATCGGCCGTGCGTTATCCCGCAGGGATCAGTGATAAGGATTTTCGCGGCAAATTGAAGTTGATCCACAACATTCACATTGCCGGCGGGCAGGGCACCATGGAAGGGCAAATTTTTCGGGTGAACCACATGGGATACACCGATGCCTATGATGCGCTGTCGGTCGTCGCCGCAATCGAACATGTCATGAAAGCGCTGGGTAAGCCGGTGACGTCCGGGGCGGGGGTGGCGGCGGCCCAGCAGGTCCTATGCCAACTGTTTTAAATCAGCTGGCGGTCGATTGTGAGCACCTTGGGAACTGAAGAGCTTGCCGCCCTGTGTGGTCAAAATGGGGAGGAAGATCGAGACGCCGTCGGCGTAGGAATTACAGCTTGCCGGGTTCGCCGCGAACGACTTCCCATTAGCGCTTCAAGGCATAATAAAAACAGGACGATGGCCAGGGGAGTGCGCCATTGTGGTTCGGGTTGGCTGAGTTGTTTCATGTTGGTTTTAAACTCATCGAACGAACGCGCGATGACGACGCTACCTTCGGGGCCTGTTCCGGATAGAACCTCCTTAGCTGGAATATAGGTGAGGTCCGACTCAGCACTGGGCAACTGGACGTTTGTGTAGGCCACGACGGTGTTGTCCTCGGGATTTCGCCAAGTGTATAACCCGGGCACCTCGGCCTGTTCGAAAGTGTGACCGCTCACTTCGTATACTTGCTGCTGCGGGCCCTGCACCTGGAATTTGTGCGATCCAGCAAAGCGAGATCCGCCGAGACTAAGAGTTTGGCCCAGCTCAACATTCAAGGTTTGAGCTTCTGCGTGGGGCGATAGGCACATCATGACCATCATGGGAAGGAAACGCGCATTGGCCGGAAGCGTGGTGTACATCGACTGCGGCAATGTAGCCCAGGTGTAAACTTGTCCGGTACCAAGCTTCTTTCGGAACAGTAATCCATAGCTGCTGGTGGACGGAATGGTGGAACTGTTTGACGAATGGAGTGCCAAAATTTTTGTCGTGCCAGCCGAAGAGCCTTCCATAGGGACAAAGCGACGAACGGTGATTGTTTCAAAGTGCGATTGTTCATTGATTAACCCATTGAACAAAGGATCATCCGGCGCGGCTACATCCGCCTGAAAAGTGTTGTTGGAATCTGGTTCCGCAGTTGGGCTAGAGGGCAGTAAGTCAGCGAGCAAGTTCTTTTGGGCAACGCTCAACGAATTTCTCCAGGCTTCTTCAAGCCCGGGCTGCAACGCCAAAACAAGGGTGCCTCCATTAATAACGAAATCGTGCAGCCGCGAAGATTCGTTTGCGTCCGGCCAACGGCGCAGTGGCAAAACGATGACGTTTGTCCCCCCGGCAATATTGGCAGGAAGTTCATGGACTCGCCGCACATCGAGCGGCCAGGCCGCCAGACTTCCCCTGTTTGGGTCGAGCGCGAGTGCAAAACGGTCGGCATCTGATGGATCAGAGCTATCGACTACAACGATCACCTGACGCGGCGGCGTCCGTACTAACTGTGTGCGAGAACGTGCCCAGCCGAGCGGTTCATCCTGCTGCAAATTGGCCGTCAGGACCATCCAGAGCTGGGCAGGCAACTGCACCTGGATTGGCACGCTTACGACCCCATCAGCGCTGAATGCAGCATGAGCGGGTGGAACTTGCTGTAGCAATTTTCCATCCGGGTCAAACACAGCTACGCTCATATATCGGGAATCACCGGCATGACCGCAGACGGCTACCGCCACATCGCTACCGATACCCGGCAAAGGGTTTTCGGGATGCAATTCAATCTGTTTAATACTGGCCCCGGTCGCCTGGTCAGGGTGCAGATCGAACAAAACGGTGCGCCCTTCAGGAAACATCGGCAACGGATGTGGGAATTCGCGTGCCTGCAGGTCGCTGATAACAATCAACCATCGCGGCCCTTCATGCTTCTTCAAAAATTCCATCGCGCGTCCTACACGTTCCGACAAGAGTGCCGGACCAGCCTGGGGTCGGATCGGCGTCCATTGCGATATAATCGAGGGAGACGAGCGCAATGTTTCTGGAGTACCGCTGCGTGACGCTTGGCTGCGAAAGATCGCAACTTGTGCCCCCTGCAGGGGCGCATCTGGGCCGCGCAAAAGCTCCTGCGCAATTTGTTCAGCCTTGTCCATCAACGTGGTTTGGCCTTGCTTAAACATCATGGAGTAGCTGTCATCAATGATTATTGCCGCCGTGGCCCCATCGCCGGTGGACCAGCGCGCATTAAGCCGTTTCACCGGTTGCGCCAGCACGAAAATGAGAAGGGCGAGCAACAGCACGCGGCATAGCAACAGTAACCACCGGTGCACGCGCTTGCGTGCGGCAGTTTGCTGCACGCTGGACCGGATGTAGCGCAAAGTGCTGAATAGCACGACCGGCGATTTGCGGCGGAACAGCAAATGCCACAACACCGGCAACCCCGCCAGT
>JBBSFP010000237.1:0-4979 GCA_038238625.1 Tepidisphaerales bacterium | reverse complement strand
CATCATGGTGCGTGACCAGCCCGCGCGGCAAGTGTGGATCGGCCTGAACGCCGCCGAGTGGCCCCGATCGGTGCAGTATGTGCAATTCTGGAAAAACGCCCTCGATTGGGCCGGGGAGGTGGACCCCGAATACCGTTACCAATTGCCCGCAGCCCTCGGAAGAGAATGGACTTTGCAATCCGGCTCCGCGCCCGCCCCCACCGACCGTGGCCTGGTGCCGGGCCTGTATGAATCCACCGATGACAAGCTGCTGGCGATCAACGCGCCCCCCGCGCCATTTTCCCCGCAACCCGCCTTCAGTTCACTCCATGAGCGATTGCTGGCCTGGCGAAAGTCAATGCCGCTGGGCCTACCCCTGTCCGGATGGATGGCTGCCCTCGCAGCGCTGCTGCTCGCGTGCGCCGCGGTAACCTGGCCAAAAAAGAAGAGGGCGACGCCGGACACCTTAGGATCATCCTCCGCCGTTGGCAATTGAACGAATAGCGCGGGCATCAGATCGCCTTTATGCCGGTGCACGCGGGCTAAGACTCGCCATAAGAAGAGAGCCCAAGAGGGCAAACCTGAGCGGGGATCACGCGCTCCGGCAACAACGCGGAATAGCCAGCCACCCTGTTTTCTCGCCCCGTTAAACGGTACAAACGCCATCTTGGACTCGTTCCTCAAGATCCTGATGGCTTTGGGCCTGGTGACCCTCAACGGCTACTTTGTGGCGACAGAATTCTGCGCCGTCGCCGCCCGCCTTTCACGCCTCGAAGCTGAAGAAAACACCAGCCCGCTGGCGGCCATGGCCCTAAAGGTCAAGCGCAACCTCGGACTTTACCTCTCCGCCACACAACTGGGAGTGACGATGGCCAGCCTGGCGCTGGGCGCGCTCATCACACCCGTCATCGCGCAGCTCGTCACGCCTTTCCTGCAACTCGTGCACCTCCCCGATGCGGATATTGGCGTCATTGCCTTTGCCATCGCGTTTGTGCTCGGGACGACGCTGCACATCATCATCGGCGAGCAAATTCCCAAGAACTGGGCGATTCGTAATGCCGATCGGTTTTTGCCGATGATGGCGGTACCGCTGGTGGTCTTCACCTACGCGTTTTTTCCGGTCATCTGGTTGCTTAGCGCTGCAACCAACGGTGTACTGAAGCTGCTGAAGCTGTCCCCTCCGCCCGGGGGCCACGCCACAATTCCGCACTCATCCGATGAATTGCGCGACCTTCTCGATCAGGCGATCGAGCAAGGCACGTTCAAAAAAGGGCACGAGGCGCTGGTGGCGCGGGCGTTTGAATTCGGGGATCTCAAGGCACGCCAGATCATGACGCCGCGGCCAGAAGTGGATTATCTTCTCTTGAACCAGCCCATTGGTGAAGTGCTTCGCATCGTTCAAAAGAGCGCTTACACACGGCTACCTTTGTGTGATGGCGACCTTGATCATGTGATCGGGCTGGTCCACATGAAAGACTTGTTCAATCATCTGCAGCTAATCCCCGGGCGGCTCAAATTTCTGGATGAGAAATCTCCCGACGGGCAAGCGATCGCCGTTCCAACCGGCATGCCCGGGTCGGCGGTGCACGTGATCGGCTCCGGGGACATCGACCTTCAGCACATTAAACGACCGGTGTTGCATGTGCCTGAGCTGGTACCAGTACCGCGGCTGCTTCGACAGTTTCAAGCCGGCCGCACCCATATGGCAATCGTCGTAGACGAATATGGCTCCACCCAGGGGATCGTTACCCTGGAAGATGTGATCGAAGAAATCGTTGGCGAGATTGAGGATGAATTTGATACCACCGTGCAACCGGCCTTTGCCAGGGATGGCGACAACTACCGGACTGATGGCCGATTTCCGATGCACTTGGTGCGCGAAAACCTGGGGCTCCACGATCTGCCAGCTTTTGATGTTGATACTCTCGGTGGATATGTGACGCAGCAACTGGGGCGCTGGCCGCGGCCGGATGATGTGGTGCGCATGGGCGAATTTGATGTGCGTGTGCTGGCCGTCCATCAGAAGCGGGTGCGTGAGGTGCTGATCTCGCCGGCCCCACCTTCACCGGATGGACAGAAGTGAGCGAGCTTGATAACGCTGGTCGCCCGACACCGCCCCCCCAACCATCTCGCAACGGGGTAATTTTTGCAGCTTTATACCTGGTTTTTACCTGGGGTTTTATCCTTTGTCCGTATTGGCGATACCCACTTCCGAACGAATCGCAGACCCCCGCCCTGCGGCAGACGGTTTTCGTAACAATTGGCATCCTCGCGGCGCTCGTGTGGGCGTTCTTGGCCTCTCCTCTTCGCCGAAGCAGCCCCTCTCTAACGATTGAAATTTCATCCTCGCAAAAACGCCGCCGCCTCATTGTCCACCACCTCGTTCCGATCACCCTGCTGCTGGCATTTCTTCTGGCCCTGAACTTTCGTTCTTTAACTCTTGGTATTCCCTGGCGCGGCGATGAAGACCAGCATATGCGCAACACCGTGATGCTGGTTGAACAACTTTCCAGCCATGCCTGCATGCCCTGGACGCTGGGCATTCCAATCGCTGCGGCAGGTTTCATGGTGCTCGCATGGCGTCGCCCCCAATTGCGTCGGCTATATCTCCCGGCGTGCCTTGTAATGGCGGCGTTGGAGATTCTATGGATCGTCAGCCGCAACCCACTTGCGATGCTGAGCCTCACGCGCTACCCGGTTTTGCCCCGCTGGTACTCGGCACTCCTGCCGTTATTACTCAGCCCTTTTTTGCATCTGCAACGGCCATTTACAGGGCATTATGCGGAGGCGGTATATCGCGCAGTGCCCTTCTTGTGCGCTGTGGGCTTGGGCGGGTTGGTTTTCGTGCATCTGGCGTGGCGGCGGGACCGGATTGTGACAATCATCAGCGCCATCTTTGCGCTGGCGATAGGGACGCTGCCGCTGGTGGTCTATTACAGCTCGCTACTTTATCTCGAAATGCCGGCCGTTTTGCTGATAACGGTCGCTCTACTTAGCGGCCGAAGATTGCTTGCCGCAGATGCCGAGCGACTGCGCCGGCTGCCAGCATGGTACGCGCTGATCCTGATTGGATTCGTCAAAGAAACCACACTGCCTTTCCTAGCGGCATTTGTACTCTTGCGCGGGGTTGTCCAACTGCGACGGTGGATGAAATCACGGCCTGTTTCTTTTTGGCGCTGGGTGGCTCAGGAGTTGGCGATTGTTATATGCGCGATCCTTCCGCTGGCGCTCTACCTGGTTTTTCGTAAGTTTTTCCCCGAAAAACGCTCGATGACTCCGGCCCTGGAGCATTTGTGGGATCTGGAAAACTACCGTACGTTGTTTCAATCTTACGTGCAGCAGTTCGCGATTTTGCTGCCGCTTGCCCTGGCGGGGCTTGTGATGATGTTTCGGCGTGGCCGCTTTGCGTGGGCCGCGTTCTGTTTACTCGCACTGGGGATGGACGCAGGATTGCATCTGATCGACGACGACCGTTTCATCGGCTACAGCCGTTTCAACTTGTTTGCGCTGCCACCCCTGATCACGCTGGCGGTTTACCTGATGCGCCACTTGCTGCGAAGTGGCAGGATGCTGCAAGCGGCGAGCTTAATTGCAATCGGGTGTATTGTTTGCAACTCGTGGATGTGGCCCTTGAATTCCGACGGCACGCGGCGCTCCACCGAAGCCTCACTGACCTGGGGTGATTGGCGATTTGATACATCCGAACATGACTACCCCTTTCGCGAAGCCCTTCAGTTTCTACAAAAGCAAAAGGTCCGACAGATCCTGCCGGCAAATCTGAGTTACCCCTACCATGTGGATTTTTATGTGGACCCCCATATGAAGCTTCTGGCACGCCCGCGGCTTACTGCCGGGAAGCAGGAAGCGTTCGATGACACCCTGGCACTCGCCAATCAAACAGGATGTGACGCAGTGATTTTTCAGTTGGTTGGAAATTTGATGCCCGGCCTCAACGAATCCTACGGCTATAGCGCGCAGCTGTTTGAGAAAAATGGCTACAAGCTGGTGGTGTTTTACAAGCAACAACAATCAGGCCGCTGAGACGCAAACAAGGTCACATCGGGTGTCTGCGCGCATGGCGATGGGAGGTCAGCGCCATGAACACCGTCCCAAGGAATGCAATTGCGCCGCACGCGACGCCAGCATACATCGGGCGGTGGTCTTCAATGCTCAACGAGCTGGGCTCGGGATTGGGCTTCAGCGGATAGATGATGTTGGGGTTATCCTTGGCACCGCGTGATGCCACTTGCCGTTTGCGCAATTCCAGCTCGTTTCCGAGCTTTTGGGCGGCGGCAGTAAGTGTTTCCATCGATTGCCGCTGCGTCTGCGCTAACTGCATTGCGGTTTGTTTGTCGTGGATTTCTGTGCGGATGGTCATGAGCTCATTGAGCAAATCGGACTCGGCCGATTTGGATTTTTCAGCATCGCTTCGGGCGATTGCCAAGTCATCCTGAATGCGCTCACGCTGCTGGGTAGTAGCGGTGGTGGGCGTACCCATATTGCTGGCAATATTCAACTGACTGCGGCGCTCTTCGGCGAGCGCTGCTAGGCGTTTTGCCTCGATTTGCCATTTACGCAGCTCTTCATTGGCTTCCGTGGAGCGGGCGTCGACCGCCCCATTGAGTTTCTTATATTCATCCTGCTGCTCGGCTAAATGCTGCTGCAACTTGTTAACCATGTCGCGCTGCGATTCAGGGAGATTTTGCATCACGCCCGTCGCGCTCTGGGTGAACTGGTCCTGGATCTCTTTCATCTGTTTGTCGTTTTCCGTGCGATCGATATCCAGTTGCTTCTGGCTGTCGGCGACACGCTGCTCCAGGAACTGCGCGAAGCTGTCAAGCCCAACGTCTCTGGCTAATTGCTGCTTGCGGCCATCAATCTTCAGTTGGCTCAGGTCCATTTCCTTCTTGATCTGAACCGATTCTTTGTCATATCCCTGGTTGATGGCAGCGTTATAGCCACGCAGGCGCATCGCGTAGTCGTCCATGAGCTGACGGAGT
>JBBSFP010000236.1:0-4987 GCA_038238625.1 Tepidisphaerales bacterium | reverse complement strand
TGTCGTCGCGCTGATTTCCAGCATCAACGCACCCCTCCTTCACCTGCAGGCGGCGACGGGATTGCTCGCGATCGTAGTGCTGCTTGTCATCATGAACTGGTTTTTTCACAAGGTTTACTGGACGGGTTGGATCACCCACCACAATCGTCGCAAGCGCGATCTGGTAGAAACCCCTGGTCGAAGCCGCGCTGCGATTTTCCGCGGCTTAGCGCTGGTGGGGTTCACCTCGGTTTATCGCGAAGGGTTTGAAGTGGTGCTGTTCCTGCAAACGATGCGGCTAAAGGCCGGAACGCAGGCCGTCGTGGAAGGGCTTTCAATCGGGCTGGCGCTTACCATCATTGTGGCCATGCTCACATTCGTGGTCCACTACCGACTTCCCTATAAGCGAATGCTTGTTTTAACGGGGGTCATGCTGGGTGCGGTATTGCTGGTCATGGTTGGCGAGGAAGTGCAGGAGATGCAGCAGGCCGATTGGATTTCCACAAACACCCTGGCCTTACCCATCCCGGATTGGTTCGGCACCTGGTTTGCCATTTTCCCGACGATAGAAGGACTTTTGGCCCAGATCGTTGCGGCAATTTTCGTCATCGGATCGTATTTTCTGGCCCGCCGAGTCTGCGTGCGGCGGCCGCTCGCCAACCCTGCAACTGCATCCGAATGCATCGTACCCGATTGCTCAAATTGCGAAATTTCACACGATCATGCAGCTGCGGAAGCTTCCCATTCCCTTGTTCTAGAGGCTCGTGGCCAGCGATCGTAATCTGCACTACCCATGGCGAGGATCTCGCCACCGCATTGCCGCGTAGGATGGGCGATTTGGCATGGGCGGAATGGCAAAATTCCGACAAGGTCGTGAGGGAGTATCAAAGCAACTGCTCACCCGTGCCGCGCGGGACCAGCGTGAGAATCTTCTGGATGATCTGCTCGACTGTAATTCCTTCGGCCTCGGCATTGAAATGAGGAACCAGCCGATGGCGGAGTACCGGCGCGGCCACCGCTTCGATATCGGCCAGGGTGACGTGCAGTCGGCCGTGCATGAGCGCCCGCGCTTTGGACGCCAGCACGAGGTGTTGCCCCGCACGTGGGCCGGCACCCCAGTTCAGCCAATGGCGCACAAAATCGCTGGCCCCGGGCTCGTTAGGACGAGTGGCGCGGATGACATCCAGGGCAAAATGGAGCGCGTGTTCTCCCACCGGTACCCTGCGGGCCAAGTCCTGCATGAGTAATATCTGAGCTTCTGTGAGAATTATTGTCGAAGGCGTCGGTGCAACCCCCGTGGTGCGCTGCAGCACCTCCAGTTCCTGCTCGCGGCTGGGATACCCCACCGTCACCATAAACATGAAGCGATCAAGCTGCGCTTCAGGCAGCGGATAGGTGCCCTCCTGCTCAATCGGATTCTGTGTGGCAAGCACAAAAAAGGGCTCAGGTAGATCGAACGTGTGGCTGCCAGCGGTTACTTGATGTTCCTGCATCGCCTGCAAAAGCGCCGCCTGCGTCTTGGGAGGGGTGCGGTTGATTTCATCGGCTAAAATCAGGTGTGCGAAGATCGGGCCTTTTTGAAATTCGAACCGACGACGATTGTTTTGAGGATCTTCCTGCAGCAAATCGGTGCCGGTGATATCCGAAGGCATCAAGTCGGGTGTGAACTGAATCCGCTGGAAGCTTAGATTCAAGGTCTGAGCCAACGTTGACACCAGCAATGTTTTACCCAGCCCCGGGACGCCCTGCACCAGGCAGTGGCCGCGCGAAAAGATGGCAATCAGGACCTCCTCGATCACGCGCTCCTGCCCGACGATCACCTTCGCCAGTTCCGCTTGCAGGCGGGCGCAACTTTCGGCGAAAAAACGCGCACCCTCCACATCTGATTTGTCCGGTAGCACGTTGCCGCTGTCGACCGCGCTCATGGTTTTTGCACCCCTGCCGACAACAGCGTCACCCAGCTCTCAAATCGATCCGGGCGGTCGGGCCTGTCGGCCTTGCTATCCACCTGCCGCACAAAGCGCACACCAACGTAGTGCGGCATCGCGCTATCCAATGGCTGTGGACCGGCATACAACCGCTGCCCGTTGCACTCGATGATTGCCTGCGCCCGGTCAACCGTCAGCCGCAGCGAAAACTCCTGGTTCAATGGCACCTTTTGCCCATGCGCTTCCGCGCGGCCGCCCAGGAATACCGTGGCCTCATCCTGTTTGATCTGACAGACGATCCCATGTGGCTCGGCTGCGCCACTCAACAGCGGATGATCGCAGACGAAAGCCTGCACCCACAACTCATCATTTGCCTTGGAAACACGGAATGATAAATCCATTTGGATGGGGAGATCGGCTGGGAATGATGCCGCAGAAACAATGCCACCAACGCGGTAGAGATAGCGATCATCTAAGAGCGCGGTAGATGGTTCGGTCGCCGGTGGCATCGGACCAGGCTTAAGGCCATTGCGAATTATGATTGGCAACGTGCCCACGCTCCGCCATCCGCTGGGCAATGTGGTCGGCGGGGTATCAAACCGTGTAGTGGGAATAACGGAGGTGGTGAACCGGATTTGATTGAGCCCCTCCGCGCCCGCCTTATCACTCGATTTTCCGCCCTGGTGAATCATAACCGCCACTCCCGCGATGACTGCAAGCATGACACCCATCGCCAGCAATAAGACCAGGCTCGCCGGTGTGAACCATCTCTTCTCCCCTCCAGTTTTACTCATGCTCTGCATCAGCTTGCGTGTGAACCCGTTTCCGGCACGGATGGATCGATACGATTTTCCGCTCTCCAGACGCTCGCGTGCGTCGCACAGGAGCTGATATTCATCAGCCTGAACACCCGGCGGCTGCGCCCGCAGCATGCGGATCGCCTCGTGCCATTGGGGGCTGCCAGGTCCGCTGCGTAGTGCTTCGGCAAGCAGGGATAGCATTTGATCGGTTTCAAAGTCGCGCGTTTCAGGCATCATGATCCCCCGGTTTGTCGCTGTTTTGTTCATCGCGAACTCGCGAATGAGCCCCCATCATGCCTGCAAGCTTTTTCAAGCCGTGAAACATCCGTGACCGCAGGGTGACGGCCTTGATCCCGGTGATTTCTTCCATCTGCGCATATGACATATCCTGAAAAATCCCCAGCACGATCACTTCCTTCTGATCTGCCGGCAAGCCATCGAGGGCTGCCAGCACGCGCGCGATCTCTTCTTTCTTTTCCAGGTCATCCGTTGCCTTGGCCGCCACCTGGTATGGGTCGCCGCTCAGTTCCATCCCCTCGAGGTTCAACTCGGTGATATTTCGCACGGGACTGCGCTTGCGACGGCGGGATGAATTGATCGCCAGGTTGCGTGTGATCGTAAAAAGCCAGGTGCTGAACTTCTGCGGGTATCGATAAGTGGGCGCAAAGCGAAAGGCTCGCAGGAACACCTCCTGCCCCACCGCTTCCACGTCTTCAAGGTTCCCCAGCATGCGATAGAGGTACGACAGCACCGATGCACTGTACCGCTCGTACAGCAGTGAAAATGCAGGCTTATCACCCCCTTGTGTACGCCGCATCAAGTCTTCATCCGATGAGCGGCCCAACGGAATAGCCTGTAGATCGGCAATTTCGTCGGCATCCGGTAGCGTTGGAGGAGGCTGGGCCGGTGGACGCGACGATGTACTCCCCGCTGCCTTGTCCGTCCGGCGTTGCATCGATAGCGATCCTATCTGAGTACGCCGGTCATGCAAAGTGCCGCCGCCAAAACACCTCTACAGAAATGCCAAAGGTTGGATTAAAATTCGGCGATGCTCATTCCGACTGCTGTGCGCGATTCGAAAATCTTTGGTAAGGGACTTTTTGCGACGCATCCCGTTGCTAAAGGGACGATCCTTTGCTCGTTCACGCTCGGCAGTTCGCTCATTAGTGAGGCACAATTTCTCGATGCCATCGCGCGCGGCGTACCCGACATCACCCGAACCGGCACGCGGTATGTCGGCCGCTATTTCACCTTTAACGCCACCGAATTTCGCGAGGGATCACATACCAGTTTTTTCAACCATTCGTTCAACCCCAACGCTCTGTGCCACTGCGGCGTTGTCATCGCCGTTTATGATATCACGGCTGATGAGGAGTTAACGCTTGATTATCGAACGCTGATCGACGCCACCGATGTGGGAATCTACAACGATGCCGTCAGCGGACAGGAGATTCGCGGCTTTTCGGCGCGCGATACCTTTTTGAAAACGGCAAAAGAGTTTATCGCGATCATCGAGGGAATCGAAGATTGGCAACGGTAAAACGCTGACCCGCGCGTGGATCCTTGCAGGTAGCTGCGATCCAGGGTCATACCGCCACCATCTGCCGTACGTTCAGGAATACCAGCCACGCTTCGGCCACTTCCACATTCAGAATCGCTGCAATCGCCTGCCGATAAATCGCCAGTTGCGGCGCATAATCCGCAGTCCGCGCGGTAATGGCAATCCCTACAAGCCGATCAGTCTTATAATCGATCAGCATCAGCCCCTTTTCAGTGGGAACCATCAAATCGATCTGCCCGCGCACCATGGTGGCATCAAGAGGATCGGTTGACGGGTCTTCGACATCCTCCAGCATCGCCAAGTGAAATGGCCATTCGCGCTGCAAATGATCGACGTTCTGTCGGACGCGCTGACCCAGCGGTGTACTCAAGAACCACTCGATCGCCGCGCAATCGACCGACTGCGCCTGCTGCAATCCCAGCAATCGTCGCTCGACCAGGGCGGAAAGCTGATCAGCCAGATCAGACCGATCGCAGGGGCGGGCGACGTCAAGATATTGCAATGCCAGGTGGGTGGCGGTGCCGACATCGGTTCCGCTGGTTGCGGCCTCGCGCCCGCGGAAGCGGGGTAGCGCCAGCGAGGAGGACGGTATCGCCTCGACACGCAGAGGCGCAATGTTGCACTGCGAATGCGCAACCTCGGTTGCAGCACGCACGGCCAGCCGCCGTGTCGCGGCGGCAAAGGGGTAGACGTAGCTCAGCCGTGCGATCATCGCGCGA
>JBBSFP010000235.1:0-5023 GCA_038238625.1 Tepidisphaerales bacterium | reverse complement strand
CATGCGAGCAATCGCGGAACGACGAGAGTGCGCACCGGATCGGCACCCATCACGCGCAGGGCATCGAGTTGCTCGGTGACGTTCATGGTTCCCAGCTCGGCGGTAAGCGCTCCACCGACGCGGCCAGCCAGCATGACTGCCGTCAGCACCGGTCCGATTTGCTTGAGCACCGAGAGGTTGATGATGCTGCCCAGACGAGTTTCCTGACCGATGGTTTTGAACTGGGTATAGGTTTCAACCGCGAGCACCATGCCGATGAATGCGCCGGTGATGCCCACCACCGGTACGGAGCGGACACCCACTTCATACATCTGTGGAAAGAGAGCTTGAATGTTTCGCCATCGCCCCCATCCGCGAAACATCCACGACAGCGTGTTTCCAACAAACCGCCAGAAGTCGCCAAAGGCGATTAAAAAATCCGCGATGGCTTGTCGAGATTGTTGAAAAGCAAGGACCACAGGCATTGCAGGCATGATAGAAGCGCCAACCATCGGGAACAAGGCAGGCCCGAGTCGCGCCCCGGTGGCGATCCAGGGGCAATGGACCGCGCACGCGCACGTCGGGCAAACATCAGTGGCCGATGGCCGGGGCCGAGCATCGTGCTACGATTATTCTTGATGTCAGAAGTGCCGTTAGCCTGTGCCCAGCCTGGATTGCCGCCCCCGGTCGCGGTGCGGCTGCATCAGTTGCCAAACCATCCGTGCAACTATTTACCCGATCGCCAAACAACGTTGCGTGCCTTTTGGGCATCGGAAAATGATCCGGGCATTTACCAGTCGTTTATGGATGCCGGATTCCGCCGCAGCGGGCGAATGGTTTATCAACCGATTTGTCAGGGGTGCCGTGCGTGCCAGCCGCTGCGGGTTGCCGTTGCCGGATTTCATCCGAATAAATCGCAGCGCCGCTGCTGGAAGGCCAACCAGGATTTGAGCGTTACGATCGGTTTACCCCAACCCACGGATGAGAAGTTCGACCTCTACAGGCGGTATTTGCAACGGTTTCAAAAGGATCAAGGTAATAGCTACGAAGATTGGGTCGATTTTCTTTATGATTCCCCAGTGATGACGGAGGAATTTTGCTATCGAGATGCCGCAGGCAAGTTGTTAGGCGTAGGGATCTGCGATATCAGCGAGAAATCTTTGAGCAGCGTCTACTTTTACCACGACCCGGACTATGCCTGTCGCGGGTTGGGTACCTTCGGTGCACTCTATGAAATAGCCCAGGCCACTCAGCGCGGTTTGCCGTATTATTACCTTGGATATTGGATTGCCAATTGTAAAACGATGAGCTACAAATCGATGTTCGGACCTCACGAATTGTTAGGCCCGGATGGCGTTTGGCGTGCGGCGAATACATAAAATTCGCTTGTCCAACATCATGAGGGAGACGAAATCGAACGGTGCCCACCCCGACGAGAGCCCGCCCAAAAAAGGAACGTCGGCACTGCGGTTATGATCGCCAGAAACCAGTGCGGTAACCAGAGGTCGTGAACTCGGTTTTGTGCGTCTTCCATTGAGAACGTATGGAAACCGAGCGTCGAATTGCGTGGACGCAACATCTGCGCAAATGACGGCTTTGAACGAAGCTGGCTGAGGGGGGTAATGTGGCCATGAAACCCCATGCTGGCAGCGGGTAGTTGATGCCATGAGCTGGATAGGACTACCTCGCCGTCCATTGCCGTAATGCCTGTAACCGCTCCGCTTCCGAACTGGTAAAACGCCTGTTCAAAATAAACCCAGCTGTGTGCCCAACTGGTGCATACGATGGCGAGGGGAGCGATGAGCGAGCTTAAGGTGAAAATGCTCAATATGCTTCTCTTCGCACGCCGCGGGGCTAAATTAGAGGCAAAGGCCCGGGCATCTTCCATTAGAGATTCCTGTTGTATTTTGGGAGAGGGCACTATAATGGGCGTTCAGTAAACCTGCAATTGGCCTCTGAGCGTTAGCTCGGTCCTAACACTGGGATCACGCACCATTCACGCTCAGCTCGTAGTAATTGGTAGTTTATAAGCTCGAATGCACCCCGCGCGGCAAAATATAGTGCGTGCGTTGTGATGGGCTAGTGTAGTTTGGGCGTGTTTTTGATGGTGGCGGAAACAATTCGCTCTATTAATTCAGCTGGTTTCATGGACGACCGACCTTCGTTTTCCGAAGCGACACTTATGGAAAAGCAGGATGCAAGGAAGGGTGCAATGAAAGCTGCAATCCCCGCTGCATTAAACAGTCCCCGGCGGTCACATTCGCCGCTGATGTTTTCAGGCAGCAATGGCGAAATTCCGCGCACCTTCAGTCTGGGCAAATCGCTGGCCCCGGCAAAGGGGGAACCGGTGTTAACGTTGCGCGCAAAGCTGAGGCGGGGCGCTTCGCGATTGCTCGCCCCGCTCGAGCAGTTGTGCATGGTCGATCAAATCAACGGGATTCATTACCGCGCAGCGAATCCCCAGCCTTGGAATTCGCAAGGCTCGTTCCTGCACCGGGCATTGCGCGATATCAATATCTCCTACCACGTCAGCGATGCCGACCGTGCCCGGTTTCCCAGGACGGGACCGCTGGTGGTTGTGGCCAATCATCCATTCGGCGCAGCAGAAGGGATGATCCTCGCCGATCTGCTTGGCCAGGTGCGGCCTGATACGCTGATGATGTGCAACTATTTGCTGGGGCAGATCCCTGAATTGCACGAGAACTGCATCATGGTCGATCCGTTTGGTGGCAGCGGCGCGACCGTCGTCAACACCGGGCCGATGAGACAGGCGATTCGGCATGTCCGCAGCGGTGGATCGTTGGGAGTGTTTCCGGCCGGTGAAGTGGCAAACCTCGACCTCTCCAAGCGTGAGATCACCGATTCGCCCTGGAGCACAACGGTGGCGCGCGTCATCCAGATGTCGCATGCCCAGGTGGTGCCCGTCTTTTTCAGTGGTAATAACAGCAGGCTTTTCCAGATGCTGGGCCTGGTCCATCCCCGCCTCCGCACTGCCATGCTGGCGCGCGAGCTGCTTAACAAGCGTGGCTGCAAGGTCGAGCTGCGTGTCGGGTCTGTCATTCCTTATCGCCGGCTGGCCCCATTCGCCGACCCGGTGGAACTGATGGCCTACTTGCGGCAGCGCACTTTCGTCTTGCGACATCGCCAGGCGATTGATGAGCCGGTCAGTCAACGCAAGATGGTTTTCTTTGGTCGCCCCGGTGTTCAACCCGGCGGCGACGGCGCATCGGTTTTGCCGTCCAAAGCATCGAGCAATAAATCCCACATCGTGTCCGTAGGGGGTGAGACAATCGTACCTCCGGTTCCCGTGGAATTGCTGGAGCGCGACATGGCGGCGCTGAGCAAGAAACATCTGCTGATTGACACTGACGATTATGCCGTCTTCGCCGCCGAGCGATTGCATCTGCCTAACATCGTGCGTGAAATCGGTCGGTTGCGTGAGATCAGCTATCGTGCCACCGGCGAGGGGACGGGGCGGTCGATTGATCTTGATCGTTTTGATGACTGGTATTTGCATTTGTTCATCTGGCATAAATCGCGCAAAACAGTGGTGGGCGCCTATCGGCTTGGCCTGTGCGATCAGATTGTCAAACGCCACGGCATTAAGGGGCTCTACACCAGCACGCTCTTTAAATACAAACGCCCGATGGTGCAGCGCGTGGGCGATGCCGTTGAATTGGGCCGGTCGTTTATCCGCGCGGAATATCAGCGTAACTACCAGCCGCTGTTACTTCTTTGGAAAGGGATCGGTCGCTTGATTTCCGCTCACCCGCAATGCAAGGTTTTGTGGGGGCCGGTAAGCATCAGCGGCGACTATAATTCGGTCTCACGGCAATTGATGGTGCAATTTCTGCAGGCCCAGCACATGGATGCCGATCTGGCACCACTGGCACGCCCGCGCAATCCGTTCCGCGTGACCGGCGTTCACGGCTTCGGCCGCGACATCGTGCGGCAGCAGGTTAAAGAAAGCGACGATATCTCCGAACTGGTGAGCGAAATTGAGCCGGATGGCAAAGGGATTCCCGTCCTGCTTCGCCAATACCTGAAGCTGGGCGCACGCTTCTTTTCCATCAATGTTGATGCCGATTTCAACGACGCCGTCGATGCCCTGATGATCGTTGACCTTACGCAGACTGCGCCGAGATTGCTCGAGCGCTATCTTGGCAAAGAGGCAGCGCGGCAATTCCTAAGCCTGCACGGGTCAGCAAGGCCAGCGATGGCAATTGAAGATGACAGCCGGGTGCCAGTCGAAGTGGGGTAGCGGGCTGGTTATAAATTTTCCAATTCCGATCTTGCGGAGTTCAATATTTGCATTCAGACCCGCATATTCGCCGTGATCAGCACTTTGTTGGTAGCCGGCTCCTCGTTATCTGCACAGACATCCCCATCGGCCCTAACCCCTCGGCAAGCGCCAAACGAAGGCACTTCCCCCCAGGTACAGATGGATGACCTGGGGCGAATGCACATGATCTATTTCAAAGGGGATCCCACCCATGGCGATGTATTTTACATTTACTCGGAAAACCAGGGACAGACATTCACCGAGCCGTTGCGCGTCAACAGCCAGCCGGGTAGCGCGCTGATCGTCGGTACCGTGCGCGGGCCACGCATGGCGATAGGGAACAAGGGCCGGGTTCATGTCTCCTGGATGGGATCGGAAAAGGCAGAACCCAAAGCCGCCGGCAAATCCCCCATGCTTTACGCGCGGTTGGACGACACCGGTAAGGCATTCGAGCCGCAGCGAAACATGATCGACAAGCATCCCGGCCTTGATGGAGGCGGAAGTGTTGCGGCCGACACTGACGGTAATGTTTACGTGGCTTGGCACGCCCCGGAGGGGGATGACCTTGAGGCCAACCGTCAGGTGTGGCTGCGCCGCTCCACGGATGAGGGCAAAACTTTTGACGCTGAAACCGCCGTCATTCCCAAGAAGACGGGCTGCTGCGGCTGCTGCGGTTTGACCATAGGCACCGGCGAGGGAGGCGTGGTGACAATCCTCTTCCGCACCGCCACCAACAAGGTGAACCGCGACTTGGACTGGATG
>JBBSFP010000234.1:0-5026 GCA_038238625.1 Tepidisphaerales bacterium | reverse complement strand
CGTTACGAAGCCAAGCAGCAGGAAGACCAGCGGACCAAGACGACTGTCGAGCAGACGAATCGTGCTCGTGAAGAAGACAATCGTCGTCGCCGCACCGTTGCGGACTTGATCAACACCTCCAACCAGCTTGTCGGCCAGGCCCGCTACGAGCAGGCGCTGGCGGTGATCGACCAGATTCTGGTCACCGAGCCTACCAACGATTACGCCCGTGGCATTCGGCCGCTGGTCAACGACAAGTCGGTCATCGAGCACCAGAAGGGAATTCGCAAGGAATACCTCGAGCAGTTTGAGCGTCAGCTCAATGCCGCCGAAGAACGCAAGATTCCCTACGAAGACGTGCTGCATTACCCGGCGAACTGGCCCGATATTTCTGAAATTCGCGATGCCAGCGTGCGTGCCGAGCGCCACATCAGCGCTGCCGATGAAGCGATGACCGCGCAGATGAATCATCGTCTTCCGGAAATCAAGTTTGAGGGCAATGGCTTTGGAGATGTGATTGATTTTCTGCGGGATGTGACCGGGACCAACATCTTCGTGAACTGGCGCGCCCTTGACGCCGCCGGTATCAATAAAGATACCCCCGTCAACGCCCGGCTTCGTGATGTGAAATTCGCCAAGGCCTTGACCACCATTTTGTCAGAGGTGGGTGGCGGTACGGTCAAGCTCAACTACACCATTGATGAAAACGTGATCACCATCTCGACGAGTGAAGATCTCGCCAAGAACACGGTCACGCGGTCGTACGACATCCGTG
Source organism: Tepidisphaerales bacterium (assembly GCA_038238625.1). GTDB lineage: Bacteria > Planctomycetota > Phycisphaerae > Tepidisphaerales > Tepidisphaeraceae > JBBSFP01. The sequence continues at coordinate 4,272 of JBBSFP010000234.1, read as the reverse complement.
ATCTGCTCGTGGAAATCCCTGACTTCACCGATGCCCCCAACTTCGATCTGAACGCGGTCTCCACCGGCGGGTCCGGTGGCAAGGGCGGCGGTAAGGGCAGTAAGGGCGGTGGTGGCGGCGGTGGGGGTGGCGGCGGTGGGTTGTTTGGTGGCAGTGGCGGTGCGAACGCATCTGGCGACAAGGGCAAGACCCGCCAGGAACGCGTCGATGACATCTCCCACCTGCTCACCGATACCGTCGATCATGAAAGCTGGCGCGATAACGGTGGAACCGTCGGATCGCTCAAGGAACTCTCCGGCACCCTGATCGTCACCCAAACCACCGCAAACCAGCGCGATATCGTTGCCCTGTTAGAACAATTGCGCGAAACCCGCGCCATTCAGGTGACCATTGAAACGCGGTTCCTCACCGTGAGTCGCAACTTCCTCGAAGATGTCGGGTTGAACCTGGATTTGTTCCTCAACACCAAGAACCCCAATCGTTTCAGCACGATCAACGTAACGCAGACGACACCCCGCAGTGCCACAGGGCAACAAAGCGGGTATCAGTTCACGCAGAATCCCACCACCGGTGTGCCGGGCGGCATCACCAATCTGCAGGCGTTGACCGTCGCCGGAACGTACCTGGATAATTTCCAGGTGAACTTCCTGCTGCGTGCCACGCAGGCTTCGGTGAACAGCACGTTCGTCAACGCCCCCCGCGTGACGCTCTTCAACGGCCAGCGTGCCTATGTGCTGGTGGCCGTCGAGCGTGCCTACGTCAGCGATCTTGAACCCATCGTCGGTAACAACGCGGTGGCCTTCTCCCCCACGATCGACACGGTCTCCAGCGGTGTGTTGCTTGACGTGCAGGCGACGGTTTCGGCTGATCGCAAATACGTCACCCTCACGCTCCGTCCCCAGCTGGCGCAGCTCCTGGACTTGTTCACCTTCTCGTTCCAGACCGGTACCACATCCGGCAGCGGCGGTGGTAATGGGAACAACGGCACGGTGGTGGTCGGTGGTAATAATCCCGGAACCGCGGGTACGGGCCTCATCCAGCAGCCGGAAATTCAGCTTACCGAAGTTCGCACCAGCGTGAGCGTGCCGGATGGTGGTACCCTCTTGCTCGGTGGACAAACGGTCGCCGGTGAAATCACCAAGGAAGCGGGTACCCCGGTTCTTTCGAAGATCCCGTTCCTCAAGAGGCTCTTCACCAACCGTTCGACCGCCAAAGATGAAAGTGTGTTGCTGATTCTCGTGAAGCCCACGATCATCATCCAGAAGGAAGCCGAATCCAAGCAGTTCCCGCTGCTCACCAGTGGCCAGCCGGAATAAAGCTGTCTGAACCAGGTGATTCCTGCAAATAAGTACCCCGGCTACCCCATGGGTGCCGGGGTTTTCTTTCGTCCGCCTGGACGATCCATGCCTTCTCAACCGGAGATTCACTTTTTCTGAAATTCCAGCCGGTGCAGCTTAAACAGATCTTTCCAGTACCAGTGCATTCGGCCGGCAAACTGCCGGTCGCTGATCATCGCCCACTGCTCGGCGGCCAGCACATGCGACAGTTGCTCGCGCTCGTTGTCGACCTCATCGTCCATCACCCAGACGATCACATGCCGCGCCCCCGGGCGCCGGGACAGTTCATCGCGCAGTTCTGACATGTGGGCAGAGCGAAGGGTCATACTCAGTTGATCGTGGAAAAATTCCCGGCCATTGCGATCGCGAAATTCCGGGGTGCCCACCCATTTGTGCCGTTCCGTCATCGCGTAAAATTTGCTCGCCGGTGTCGTGAGCCCCAGCGATCCGGGATGTCCGCCATTCTGGTAATTCACCGATGCCAGCGCGATCGTGTCGCTGATTCGTGGTTTTCCATCGGGATCGCGCGTCTGGGCGATTGCCAGATCGTGCATGATCAGATCCATCGGTGGCTCAGATTCCGAAAACAAGCGCCCGTACACCTGCGCAAGGTTCACCGTCAATACCAGGCCGATTGCTGCAAAGCGCATGGAGCGCGTCGGTAATCGCAGCAGCAGGATCGCCAGCGCGATGATGACCGCCGGCCAGATCGCGCCGATATAACGGGGCATCCAGAGGGATTCCCACTTAAGCCGCCAGGTGAGATCCTCCGCGGCGATTCGCTCCGCGGCAGCGTGCGGGCCATCTTTACCCCCCGTTGCTCCCGGTGTTGCTCCCTGTTTAATCAATGCGTCCCATCGCTGCTGCGATTCGGTCACCAGTGCTTGAGCGCTCGCGTCGATCTGCGCTTTAGTGGCCGATGGATTTTCCCGTATGAATCGCTCGCGGGCGACGGCCAGGGCAGGCACGCCGTGCTGTTCGTTAGCCCGCGCCAGCGCTGGTTGCCACTGCGATGCGACCCGCCCGACCCCATGCTCGGCGATGATTCCCTTCACCTGCGTTTCCCACATCAACTGAATGCCGCCATAGACTGCCCAACATCCGCCCAGCAAAAGGGTCGCGATCAAAACCAATTGGGCCGCGCGACCGCATCGGCGGGCCAGGCTGGGCGCGCAATTCCACCATGAAATGATCGCCCCCAGCACAATCGCAGTTCCGATGAGTCCATTTTCCCGCGCCATCCCTGGCCACAGCGAATATTCGCTGGTCCAGTTGTAGTCCCACACCTGGCCCTCGGTGATGGCCACCCCGCAGAGCGCCAGCGCTGCCAGAAACATTCCCATGCCCCTGGCCACGCGAAGCGAGCGGCTGCGAAAGGTGGTTCCCAATCGCCACCAGACGACGGCCAACATTAAAATACCCAGCAGCAGGATGGCCCATTGGCCGCCGTTCATTGGTGGGATGGTTCGCACGAAATTCCACCCTGCGTGGGCGGGGCAGTTGTCCCAGATCGGATGAAACCAGTCGGGCCCCAGGAGGTGGGAGTCGTAAATGAAAACCAGCGCCAGCCACACTACAACTCCGCGCGCCATCCAGCGCGCCGCGCGCAGGTTGCGCAGCAGGATCCAGAGCACCAGCCCGATCACACATTGAACGGTGATCACCCAACCCTTGCTGGCAAATAGCGCCGTGCCCTGGTGTAGCCAGACGCGCGGGGACGCAAAGTGATCCATCGAGCGACAGTAAAATCCGTAGGCGGGCAGGATGATCCAGGCCCCCAGCCACAGGAGTTGCCGCCACCAGGGTTGCGGCGTTCGGGGCCGCGCCGGCCGGGGTAGTTGCTCGATTGCCGTGCCCGCTGACTTTCGGCGCCGCGCCCACTGCACAGCGCCCACCGCCGCCAGTCCGTAGATGATGAAAGTCGCCAGCGTCAGACCATTTCGCACATAGATATTGATCCCGGCGCGATCTTCTGTTTTGGGCCATTCCCAGCTGAACAGGTGCGCCGTGCTGGCCAGCAGGAGCAGATCGGGCCCGGTGCGGCCTTCATTATAACGCTGCACCCATGACACCCCGCTGACATCCCATCCCATTTCATCCACACGCTCCGCCCAGCGGTTGAACCCGCCGTAATAACCCACCGGCCCCGCGAGGATTACCACCGCTCCCAGCAGGAATAATGCAATTCGTTTGCACTCGAACACCGGCCGCTTCCAAAGGCATGTGCAACTGAGCACCAAGAGCAGTTCGACCAGCGGCAGCACCATCCCCGATGCGTGGGTGCCCACTGCCGCCAGGCCGGTGGCGATCCACGTCAGCCATGCCAGGGGTCGCGGCGTTCTAAGCCACCAGACCAGACTCCCCACGCTCAACACGTTGAAGAGCCACGCGTGCATATACATCTTGGCGTCGTGGCTGTAGACCATCATGTACGCCGAGCAGGCTGTCAGCGTTGCCGTCAGCAGGGCCACCCGCCGCCCCGCAATTTGTGCGGCCAGCCAATAGATCGCCGGGACCATCAGCGTTCCCGCCAGCGCGGGTATGAATCGCATGACCAGCGGCGAGACGAACGTGATCTGGCTCAATGGTTTTAGCACCGCCCCCACGGCAAGCGCGATGCCGAGCGCGAGCGGCAGGGCGATGGCAATCGCAAGTAATTTTCTTAACCACCGCCGCGAAGCAAGATAAATCAGCGGGAGGGAAACCACCCCCGCCAGCGCCGCCCCGCCCGCGACCATGAGCGCCCGGCGGGCATCATGCAGGTCCAGCTTGCACCACTGCACGATGAGCCAATAAAGCGAATAATGCAGCGGCACGAACCCATCGGTCTGTAGGACATCCAGTAAATCGCGATAATCCCCCCCCGGGCGGGGGGGGGGTGGCGCCGCCTCCGCCGTCGTCGGGGGGTGGGGGGGGGGGGTCGGGCGCTCGATCG
>JBBSFP010000233.1:0-5064 GCA_038238625.1 Tepidisphaerales bacterium | reverse complement strand
GGTGCCAATCGAAGGATGGCCTCTTTGTTGTAATGGCTCACCGTCACAACGAACGCGCATTGCCCCAGCAATTGCGGGAACAGATGTACCAGCGGGTTGACGAAAATATCATGCGCCTGCAGCGTGATGCCCAGCGGGATATCAAGCAACCGTGAGGCCGCGTATCCGAGAAGCAATTGTCGCATCGCAAAATGCACATATAAAAAATCGCAGCCCAGGCGATCAATCTGATCAATCGCTGCATCCCATGTGAGCCGATCGATCCACAATTCATCCGGCATGTCGGGGGGGCGAATGTCATATCGCTGATTGAACTGATCGCCATATTTTGCGCGAAGCCGTCGCCTTGCCAGTACCTTCTGTACCTTGCGCCAGACTGGCATCTTCAAACCTGCAACCCGCACGATGGGGCCGCGAATCGTGTAGTTGGGATTTCCCCTGGTGTTCGGGTCCGTCCCTTCCAAAGCAATGGCAACCACGTCGTGGCCCAGGGCTTCGAGACCTCGGATGTCATTTACGACAAACGTTTCGCTGATCGCTGGGAATGTAGAGATGAGGTAGCCGATACGCATGGGTTTCGATCAGCTCCAGCTTTTTTTTCGGCTGCCGAGGAATTGAATGAAACACATCGCCACTGGAAAAAGCAATTCTTTCCAACTCACCAGCTTGCGTTTCATGAACGCTTCGATGGGGATGCGATAACGGCTCGGCTGCGCCAGATCGCGTAGCAGCCGCCCGGAAGTATAAGGCCAACCTAACTGCGCCCAACCCATCGCAAAGCTGCCCAGGCGATTGTGAATATCTTTCCAGGTGTAGTCATGGCCGTGCACACTGACAGCAGCAGGCACCATCAGCATCCGATACCCACCCTGGTGCAACTTCACCTGCATCACGCGATCCTCGATCGCCTCGACATCGCCAAAACGGAGCTGCTCCCACACCGCACGGCGAATCGCCAGATCGGCGCAGCTGATTGCGATGCGGCCATAGGCCTGGTCAAATTGCACTGCGATCGTGCGCATCCAGGAAGCGTGGTAATCCCAATAAAAGGTGTACCCTTTTTCGGGTGGAATCTGTTCGCCCACCGTAGCATCAGCGCGGTTTTCTAAAATGGGCGTCACCAGCGTCGCCAGCCAATTAACGTTGCGGGGTATCACGTCCTGGCTCATGGTTACTACCACGGTGCCGCGGCAGTTTTCGAAAAGCGTATCGCGCGCGATACCAAAGCGAAACTTTTGGGGGCGATAGGGAACTACGCGCGTGCCGGCGGCGGCGGCGCGGGTGTCAGTGCCGTCCTTGCTCGTCGAATCCAGTGCGACAATTTCAAATGGCCATGGTGTTACCTGGGCCACCAGCATGCGCAGCACGTTCTCAAAAACCGCCCCGCCATTGCGTGTGAGGATACCCACCGAGACGGTGGGGTGAGGATGATCGGGCGCAAACGACATGCCAAGTGGCTAAATGGCGCTTACGCCGCCTCCACTTTGCCGTCTTTGGTAACTGACGGGCGCGGCTGTTCCCAGCTATGGTTGATTCCGAAGATGCCGGGCATCGGTAAACCCTCGTTGACGATAAATCGAGCACGCGTGGAATCTAACGGTTTACGCGTCTGGCCATCAATAATTGAAATTCGAAACGAGTAGACATTGGGCTCGATGGTGATGCGCGGAATACGCAAATCGATCGTCCCGCGTCCTTCAATTGGATTAAGGGTAATGCCCTCGGCTTCGCTGCTCATGATCGCCGCCACGAAATCGTCGTTGGCCCATAGGAGTTCCACCATTGCCTGCGGGCGTTCGATGCGGCGCGTAGTGTCGTAGGCGATGCGCACCGTCATGGGGTACTTGGTACCAAATTCCCCTGCGACCTGGCCCTGGCCATCGAGTAGTTGAACGCTCGTGATCCGCGCTCCGGTTTCCACGCGCGGCGGAGCGGTGGCCTTTTCCTTCTCAGCCAGCTTGGTTTGCTCAATGTTGATTTTCTCGGCGACCGTCTTGTGATACTGCTCGATCACCTTGAGTGTCGGACCCTGCTGCATCTCCTGGCCCTTATAAAGCATCAGAGCACGTTCGCAGAGATTTCGCACTTCAGGGAGATTGTGGCTCACCAGAATCATCGTCACCCCATTGCGACGCATCTGCTCCATGCGCGCGTGACAGCGGGCGCGAAACTCAGTGTCGCCCACGGCCAACACCTCATCCACCAGCAACACGTCCGGCTCGACCATTGCGGCCACTGCAAATCCCAGCCGAACGGCCATGCCGCTGCTGTAGCGCTTTACGGGAGTGTCGATAAATTCGTCCACCCCGGCGAAGTCAATAATGTCGTTGAATTTGCTGGCTACTTCTTTGCGCGTCATCCCCAGGATGGACCCGTTTAGAAATACGTTTTCACGCCCGGTGAGGTCGGGATGAAAGCCCGCACCGACTTCGATCAATGCGCTGAGCCGCCCTTTTACTGTATAGGTACCCCGTTCGGGACGAAGAATGCCGCTAAGCAGCTTGAGGGTCGTGCTTTTGCCCGACCCGTTGGGACCGATGATCCCCAGCGTTTCCCCGCGCTTCAGCGAGAATGACAAGTCCTGCACGGCCCAGAATTCCTGCTCTTTAAGCCCGTCTGCAATCTTCTTCTTTCCGAAGGGCCAGAATTTTCCGGCCATGGCAGGGATAAAATCGCGCAGGCTGGTGTGCTGCTCGCCGCGGGCGAACTTCTTGTAAACGTGATCGAATACAACGGCCAAATCGTTCATATCAATTGCTTAGGTATCGGGGACCGGGCACGCTTAAACGTATTCGGCGAACTTAAACTCCGCCTTGTGGAATAGCCGCCAGCCCCCAATGAACACCACCAGCGCAATCGCGCCGGAGACCAGCAGGCCGTTAACGGTTCCCGGCAGCAAGCCGTCGCCCATCAGGCAATCGCGGTAGCCATTGAGGATCGCGATCATCGGATTCGCCATCGCCAGGCCCTGCAACCCGGGGTGTGTTTCAAAACGGATGGGGTACATGACATTGGTGGCAAAAAACCACATCTGAAGCACAAACGTCATGATGTATTTCACATCGCGGAAAAAGAGGTTAGCCATCGAAATGACCAGCGAAAGCCCTGCGACCAGCATAATCTGTATCAGCAAAATGACCGGCAGAAGCAACAGACTTGACGAAATACGGGGGGCGATCAGACCTGTTTCAGGAGCCAGGGTGCTGAAGGCGTAATAAAGATAAGCCGGGATCAGGACCGTCAGGGCAATCGCAAAATCGACCAGCGCCCCCGCGACTGTTGCCAGTGGAAAAACTTCTCGTGGAAAATAAATCTTCGTCACGAGACGGCTGTTACGCGTCAGACATTCCACGCTGGAACCCAGGGTGGAGTTGAACAACGTCCACGGGATAACACCCGACAATACAAACAGCAGATAGGGCATGCCGTTCGTTTTATCCGGCGTTACCTTCACCGGGCCGAATTGAAATATGGAAAACAACACCGCCGTCTGGATGATCGGCATCAAGAATGCCCAGGCTACCCCCAGCAGCGACTGCTTATAGCGCACGCGGATGTCGCGCCAGGCAAGCATGCCCAGCAACCCGCGGTAGCGCACCAGCTCAGTGAACATTTCACCAAACCGGCCCTTGTCCATTGAACCCGTTGATTCAGCCGCCATGATTCATCCTTGCAACGCCCGGACTCTATTCGATCGTTCTATTCATCGTCTAATCTAGTAACGAGGTTCAACCTCGAACCGTAATAAATCGGACGCCAATCAAGGGTTATTATCAGACGGGTCTTGCGTCGCATGTGCGAGAGAGCACCCTTGTGCGCTAGCGCACCACCGGCAGCACCGCCAGTGACCGCGGTGGGGCAAACGAAACATCCTCTTCCACCAGTGTTCTGCTCTCGACCGTAGCGTTGTATTCACGTTGCAGTCGCTCAACCAGGGCATGCACCAGGTGCTCGGGGGCTGATGCACCGGCGGTGATCAAAACGGTTCGCTTGCCCTCCAGCCAAGCCGGGTTCACTTCACTCTCATCATCCAGAAGATAGGCGGATTTCCCCACGCTCTCGACCCGCTCCACCAGGCGACGCGAATTGGAGCTGTTAGCCGATCCGACGACCAGCACCAAATCCGCTTCATCCGTCAAAGTAGCCACTGCGTTCTGACGATTGGTCGTTGCATAACAAATATCTTCCTTGGGCGGGCCTTTTATGTGCGGCCAGCGGTCTTTCAGGGCACCAATAATTTCTTCGGCATCCTTCAGGCTGAGCGTGGTCTGCGTTACATACGCCAGGTGTGATTCATCCTTTACGACCAGCTTTCGCACCTCGGCTGCCGACTCGACCACAACGATCGCATCCGGCGCTTCGCCGACCGTGCCCACCGCTTCATCATGATTTTTATGGCCCACGAAAATGATGGTGTTCCCCTCGCGCGCAAACCGCAACACTTCCAAGTGCACCTTTGTCACCAGCGGGCAGGTGGCGTCAATCTCGAGCAGTTGCCTGTCTTTAGATTGCTTGCGAATTTCAGGTGAGATTCCGTGAGCGCTATACACCACGACGCCACCCTGTGGCACTTGTTCGATATGGTCGACGAACACTACGCCGCGCTGTTCGAAATCGCGAACGACGTGCCGGTTGTGGACGATCTCATGGAACACGTAAATCGGCGCTCCGCGAAGCTCCAGTACGCGCTCCACGCACTCGATGGCCATGTTCACCCCCGCGCAAAATCCGCGGGGGTTGGCCAGAATGATTCTCATCCCCGAAGCGACGCCACCAGCTGGTGATGCAAATTCCAATGTGCTCATGTACCTTTCCTATGGAAAAATCCAGTATCACGATACCGGCTGTCACCGGGCGGAGCCAGTATCGTATACGGTCTTATGACATTTTCGCAGCCTTGAATGCTGGGTTATGAGGAATTCTCGATGCACGAGCAGCTTCCTAAATTTCAAGGGCCAATCGGGCTTTAGTCGATCTACTCCGCACTGAAGGCTTTATACCTTCCACACTGTCGTCGGGTTCATCCGATACATCGTTGGTGTAACTGCCCATGGAATTTTTAGC
>JBBSFP010000232.1:0-5110 GCA_038238625.1 Tepidisphaerales bacterium | reverse complement strand
GCAAAACGATGAAACTGCTCCGCAACGTCGTAAGAATTGTGCAGCGGTTCCAGCCGCTCAACGACGCGGCGCATAACGCCATCATCGCCCTTCACATCCCGGCCGATGAGCGCGCCGCAACACTCGTTCGGATAAGCACCCGCGCCCTCGCTTTCGATTTGGCGGCGAAGCACATGCGGCAAAATGAGTGGCAATACATGCATGGTCAGGGCCAATTCTCTGCTGCGCTGCTGGCTTCAGTCCAGAAACTATCAGAAAGATACTTGCTGGCAGAGTCACAGAACACCGTGACGACAGTTCCTTCTTTGAGTCGCTCGGCTACCTTGAACGCCGCCACCAGGTTGGCGCCGGCGGAGACCCCGACCAGCAGCCCCTCTTCGCGCGCCAGTCGCAGGCACATGTGATGTGCGTCTTCGGTAGCGACTTCGATCTGATCATCAGCGATCGAGGAATCATAAATCCCGGGGATCAGGGCGCTGGGCATATGCTTCATCCCCTCCAGACCATGCAGCGGCGAATCTGGCTGCATGCTGATGCACTGGATCGATGGATTGTAACCCTTCAGGCGACGTGTCACACCCATGAAGGTGCCGCTGGTTCCCAGCCCGGCGACGAAGTGGGTAACGCGGCCGCCGGTCTGCTCCCAAATTTCCGGCGCGGTGGTGTTGTAGTGTGCCTGCCAATTGGCATCGTTGTTGTACTGGTCCGGGTAAAAATAGCGATTGGGGCTGGCCGCAACTATGGATTTCACATACCGCTGGGCACCATCGGTGCCTTCTGCAGCGTCGGTGAAGATTAGTTCCGCCCCGTAGGCGAGCAGGCACTGGCGACGTTCGCTGCTGGCATTTTTAGGAAGAGCGAGCATCACCCGGTACCCTCGCTCGGCACCCAACATGGCATACGCGATGCCAGTGTTGCCGCTGGTTGCGTCGATGAGCACCTTATCACGCGTAAGCAGGCCCCGACGTTCCCCATCCAGAATCATGTTGAGCGCGGCCCGGTCCTTGACACTTCCGCCCGGGTTGTACCATTCAGCCTTTGCGAGAACCGAAACCGAAGTATGGCTCTTAAAAATCCTTCGAAATCCCAACAGGGGCGTGCGCCCAATCAAGTCAGAAACGCGCTGACCGGGCAGCGATTCAGTCTTAATCAGTGTTGGTAGCGTAAGCATTTGCACGTGAATTCCTAGTAATACTACAGGAAAGTAGGAAGAAATTCAAATTCGATGTTTCTGCCCTTATTGGCCAATATAACGCGCGTAGAGCGACCGCGCCCGTCCGAGATCAGTCACCCCCCAGAAGATCGCCCTGCCATCTGCGAAAAGCGTCATGCGAACCCCTGCCGGTTCACGTAAATCGCATCTTAAAAAATAGGGTGTTTCCTGCACATCACCAGCTGCGCTCAGTTTGGAACCGATGCCCTTCAAATCTATACCAGATATCGCCGGTCGAACTTGCACGGCATGGCGGCCGCAAAGAGTGGTGGCGTCTTCCGTGGGTTCCTGTAGAAAGGCGAATTGGTGTTGCCCACAACAGATACAATCGGAACGACGGGCGGAAGCGATGTCGATTACGCGAGTCTGCCCGGTCCAGAAGTTGTATGTGTGCAGTTGTTTTTGAATGGTCGCTGCGTGTCCGGTTAAAAGCTTGATTGCCGCGATGGATTGGAGCGATGCGATGATCGATGCTCCTGGGCCCAGCACGCCGTTGGTGTCACAGGTGGGCAGTTGCTCGGCACGAGGCGGGTCGGGGAAGATGCAGCGAAGACACGCCTCCCCCGGCAGTACCGGCATCATGCGTCCCTCGACACCCACGCACCCGCCGTAGATCCATGGAATGTTGTGCTTTACAGCAACATCATTGATCAGATAGCGGGTCTGCACATTATCGGTTCCGTCCAAAATGAGATGAGCGCCTTCACACAATGCCTCCACGTTACCTGCATGTACGTCCATCAACGCGGGAACGATGGTGACATCAGAATTGATAGACTGCAGTCTCCGTGAGGCTGCGATCGCTTTGGGAATCTCACTCGATGCATCGTCTTCGTCAAACAGGACCTGCCGTTGCAGGTTACTAAGCTCCACGATGTCACGATCGGCGATGGTCAGATGACCGATGCCGGACCGCCCTAATTGTTCTGCAATGACACTTCCCAGGGCCCCGCAGCCAATAAGCACTACCCGGGCTTCGGCCAGCCTTGCCTGGCCGACTGGTCCGATCTCGTTGAGAAGCATTTGGCGGTGGTAGCGCGACATAGTGTGGAAGCAGGATGGAAGTCCTTGCTCCGGTTGTGATTCTGCCCCTATAGTAGCAGGCGACTGATCAACTCACGCAAGGAATTCGCAATGCCCTCAGACACACCGCAAGTGATGGACGCAGCCGAAAAATTGGCGCAAATGGTAGCGGAGCATCCGCTGGTAGATCGCTTTCGCCAGGCACAACAAGCCGTGGCCAATGACCCGGAAACGTCGCGATTAACCGCCGAATTTGATCGGCAATTGCAAAAGCTCGTGCAGCAGCAGCAGAGTGGACTTCCCGTGACTGATGCACAACAGCAGCAACTCGAATCGCTGCAAAGCAAGATCGTTTCGCACATCAAGATTAAGGCCCTGAATCTGGCGCAAGTAGATTACGTGGACTTACGACGAAAGATCGGCCAGGCGATTGACCGTGCGGTGGCGGGACCCAATGCGCCGGGCACCAACCCGGCGGCCGCACCTCAGCGCACACCTGGCAATCTGATGTAGCCTCAAATATCGCAATTTCATTAGGAGTGGGCGTGGCCTACTGGCTATTGAAGACCGAGCCCGGGGACTATGGGTGGGCCGACCTGTTGCATGATGGCAAAACCGTCTGGGATGGCGTCGCCAACAATGCGGCGCTGAAGCACATGCGCACCATGAGCAAAGGGGACCTGACGTTCATTTATCACACCGCCGAAGAGCGCCGCGTGATGGGTGTCGCCGAGATTATCAAGTCCCCTTACGCCGATCCAAAACTTAATGACCCGCGGAGGGTGGTGATCGATGTACGGGCAAAGAATACGCTGCCAGAACCTGTAACGTTAGCGCAGACCAAGGCCGATCCAGCATTTGAGGGATGGGATTTACTGCGCCAGCCGCGCCTGAGTGTGATGCCCGTGCCACCAAAGCTCTGGATCCGAATCCTGAAATTGGGCTTATAGTGAAACCTATGCGTATCGCTTTAGCGCAGATCAATCCGACCGTAGGCGACATCGCAAAAAATCTGCACAAACATGTGGAGTACATCCACCGCGCGCAGGGCGAGAACGCGCAAGTGGTGGTGTTTCCGGAACTTTCGCTGATCGGCTATCCACCGAAAGATCTTTTGCTCAAGCCGCAGTTCATTGCCGACAATTTGCGGGGATTGGAAATGATTGCCGCGCGGGTTGCAGGAATCGATGCGATAGTCGGATATGCCGATCGAAACGAATCGGGGGTAGGGCGGCCACTGCATAACGCGGTGGCGCTTTTACGCGATGGCAAGGTTTTCAGCCGACATTTCAAAACGCTTTTGCCCACTTATGACGTGTTCGACGAAAGCCGCTACTTCGAACCCGGCGCATTATCCAAGGCAAACAACCTGGTGCACATGGGTCAACCCGATGTAAGCATTGGCCTGTCGATTTGCGAAGATCTATGGAATGATGAGCGGCTGATCGCACAGCGGTTGTATCACCAGAATCCGATTGCCGATCTAACAACCGCCGGTGCGGAGTTGTTGATAAACGCCAGCGCTTCTCCGTTCGTGGTGGGGAAGCACGCATTTCGCCTGGAGCTTTTTGCCAGCCAGGCCAGGCGTTACGGCCGGCCTCTGGTGTATGTGAACCAGGTGGGCGGGAACGACGAGCTGGTGTTCGATGGGAACTCTGTAGTTTTTGATTCCAATGGGAATGTGCTGGCACATGCGAAGGGCTTCGTTGAAGAGCTGATGGTAGTTGAAATAGGACATGACCTTCGACCCATCGCGCCTATTTACGCTCAGGGCGTGGAATCGATCTACCAGGCGCTGGTGCTGGGACTGCGCGATTATCTGCGCAAATGCGGGTTCAAAACCGTGGTGCTGGGACTATCTGGCGGCATCGATTCTGCGCTCACCGCCGCCCTCGCCGCCGCCGCGCTGGGGCCGGATAAAGTAGTCGGAGTAGCGATGCCCAGCCGCTACAGTTCTGAACATTCCCTCGCAGATGCGCGGCAACTGGCCAAGAACCTGGGCATCGAGTTTCACACGATCCCGATAGCTTCCGTGCATGAGGCTTTCGAACGGTCGCTGGCCGAGGCATTCAACGGACGGGTGCCGGATGTCACTGAAGAAAACCTGCAGGCGCGGGTTCGCGGCGCGGTGCTGATGGCTTTCAGTAACAAGTTCGGACATTTATTGCTCACGACCGGAAACAAAAGTGAACTGGCTGTCGGTTACTGCACGCTCTATGGCGACATGTGCGGCGGGCTGGCGCTGATTAGTGATGTGCCCAAAACGGTCATTTATCAACTTTCGGAATTTATAAATCAGCACGCTGGACGGGAGATGATCCCGCAAAACAGTCTTACCAAGCCACCCAGCGCTGAGCTGCGGCCCAACCAGACCGACCAGGATTCCCTGCCTCCCTACGACCTGCTTGATGCGATTTTGCACCGTTATGTCGAAGAGGAAAAAGGCATGGCACAGATCATCAGCGAGGGGTTCGATGCCGACACGGTGAAACGGGTCATCTTGCTGGTGGATCGCAGCGAATATAAGCGTCGTCAGGCCGCGCCGGGGATCAAGGTCACCAGCCGGGCGTTTGGCTTTGGTCGGCGCATGCCGATCGCACAGGGCTACGAGCAAAATGTGATGTTAGAGATGAGCGCCTCCCAGCTGCCGATTGACTAAAAGAAAGCAGTCATTTCCGGAAAAACGCCACGTAAATGAAAATGGCGATGGCATTCAGCAATGTCATCATCGCGAGCGCTCCCAACAATCGCCGAACCGGATCGGGGCACGCTGCCAGGGGGGCATTAAGCCATTCCAAGGGTCTTAGAATCAGCGGCAGCGATTCATCGCTGACACCATCTTCAACTTCTAATTGATCTTGATCCAAGTCCGCT
>JBBSFP010000231.1:0-5152 GCA_038238625.1 Tepidisphaerales bacterium | reverse complement strand
TCACGTCATAGATGTCGCCGCTGACGTAGTGGGCTGGGCGAAAGAGGGTATGGAAGCGGACGGTGCCGACCTGCGGAAGTGACTTCGGTAAGAAGTCCTGCTGCAGGCGCGCCGCCAGCCGCATTTCCTCATCCACCCGGGTCATGTAAAACTTGAGGGTGTCATCGCGACGGCGCAGGAGGTTGATCTCTGCCTGCAATTCGCGGATTTGCTGATGCAGTTCGATTGAACCCGTACCGGAACCCGGCGGGGTGGAAGCCACGAGTGATGGGGTGGACATGGCAATCATGGAAAAGGCGCGCTATACCACCAGAAAAATCGGCATAAAGCCCCTGTAGATTAAGAAGTTTTGCGCCTGTCGCAGCCATTCGGACCCCACAGGGAGATGCCTAATGACCTTCGCGAGCTTCGGGGGGGATGGTAAGGACCTGGCCCGGCTGGACACCGGCATCAGCCGCGATGCCCTGGTTCAACTCGATGGCATACTTTACCCGCCCTGCGCTGAGGACGTGAGAGTTATCGTAAGGCTGCATTGGCTTGATCGAATCGATGCGGCCATTTCCGTCAAGGTAGATCACATCCAGCGGAAATCGCACATCGTGCATCCAGAATTTAAGCGTCGATTCATCGGGAAAGGCGAAAATCATTCCATGGTCGCTCGGCATGGAATCCCGCTTCATCAGGCCGAAGCGGCGGTTCTCGCCATCGGCGGCGATTTCGAGCGTGAATCGGCGCGAGCCGATCGTCATCTGCGTGGTCGGTAGCTTTCCCGGGGGGGCTTGCCTGCAACCTGCAAGCATGAGTGGCAGTATCCAAGCTGAAACGAGAAGCATTTTCATAAGCTGCGGTTCTTGCTGCGAAGCTTAGCGGTCAAGCGCAAATCGACCAGTGCCAGCACCACGACCACACCGATCAGGATCGCGATTGTAAGCAACCATGCCGCCGCCATGCCACCCCGCAGCGCATTGTTATCCAGCGCATGCATGCCGGCATAGATGACAACGGCCATCACGAGCATCACCGCACCGTTGCACCGGCGCAGGCGCATACGGTAGGCATTGTTCTGATCCCCCTCAATAGCCATTAACTGCTGGGCTGAGCCGACGTTGAAAAGGTAAAAACCCCCGGCAATGGCGATGAAGGCTGACACAATGGCTGCGACCGGAAGCATCATTGGATGCTGATTGTTAGGCGGTGGCGTCGCGATGTCTATACGGAATCTCTGCAGCGGTCTCTCAAACGGCGTCAAGCATCGCTCGCACGGTCTCCATGGGGAGCCCGACAATATTGGTCAGGCTGCCTTCGGTGCAGGTGACAAACAGATCGCGGTCTTGAATGCCGTAGCCGCCTGCTTTGCCCTGCCAATGTCCAGTGGCGATGTAGGATTCGATTTCATCGGCCGAAAGTCGACGCATCCGCACGCCTGAAATGATCGTCTGTACCTGTTGGTGTGGCGGATGCGTTCGGCAGAGCGCCACACCGGTGATCACCTGGTGTGTCGTACCCGATAAAAGCCTCAGCATCTGGCGAGCGTGGGCCGCGTTCTCAGGCTTGCTGAAAATGCGGTTTTCCACAGCCACTACAGTGTCGGCAGCCAAGACCAGCGCATCGGGGAAGCGAGAGGAAATCGTGCGCGCCTTGGCTAGCGCAAGATAAGCCGCCATATCTGCAGGCCCCAGGTCAGGGGGGTGAGCGCTCTCATCGATGTCGGCAGGAATGACCTCGAAATGGTAGCCCGCATCGCGCAAAAGGCTTTGCCGGCGGGGCGAAGCGCTGGCAAGAATCAACCGCGTGAGCGCGGGGTGGGATGGTTCAGGTGAAGCCAACGGGGCGGTGTGTGGCATCACGGATTGGAAGGCGCCGACGAATTCGAGGGCATCGATGAATTCGAGGGCATCGGCCGCGTGGATGGGATCGCCGAATCAGCAGCCATGCGATCATCGCCAGGAAGCTTTAACGTATAGTCGCCGACCATGGGGTCGCGCTGGGCGGATCGGTCTCCGTAGGCAACGTGCAGGTATTTATCGTCTGGCATCCGAGTCATCACATGCCCGTGATTGATCACGTTTCCATCGGCGTCGACAAACGATACCAGGTCGTCGAGGGTGAACTTGTTCAGGTCCACATTACCGATGGCCGCCACCTTGTTTCCTGAGTCGATCGCCGTCACGTCGCCCAGAATGCTGCCGGGATAGTTTCGCTGCACCATGGCCCTGCGATCAGGCTTGGGCATGGGTTGCGACTTGGATTCATCCTGCATGCTCCGGCATCCGGTCACGTTAAGCGTCATCAGCGCCAGACACAGGGTGGCGCAGCTAAAGATGGTATGTAGGGAATGCGATTGTTGTGCACGGGCTGTCAACCGGGTTGCCATATTGGTTCGCTCCTAACCTTGGGTGTCGTTCAAAACTTTGCTTCAGTCCAAGCGCACAGTAAAGCGGAGGAGGGCGGATGTTGCAACTTTGTCGAAGGTAGAAAACACGTTTTGTGAGTTGAAATTGTCAATCATTCTTCGATATCGAAATGGTCAAGTACCGGAATACTCACGCCCCGGGGAGTGGGAATGGCATTGGGCATCGTGATTTCCGGTACATCGTGCAATGTGAGCACCATCGCTATTTCGTCGCAGTTGTCCTGCTTGGGGCAACGCACGCAATCGCTCCAGACTTTCAGCGGCAGCGATTCCTTGGGAACCACCTCAAACCCCAGCTTTTCAAAAAACCGCTGCTCATAAGTAAGTGACATGAGTCGGCGGATGTGTAACCGGCGGGCCTCCTCGATACACCAGCGGACCAGATGCCCCCCAATGCCGCGCCCACGACACGATTCATCCACCGCCAGCGACCGTACCTCGGCGAGGTCGGCCCAGATGATGGTCACGCCACAGCAGCCAACTACGGTTCCGTTTTCTTCAAAGACGGCGAAGTCGCGCAGTGATTCAAAGAGCTGGGCGAGACTTTTGAAAAGCATCTTCCCCAGCTCGGCATGGCTGTTGATGATCTGCTGGATACGCGGAACATCATGAACGGTCGCGATGCGGATCATCAATAACGCCTTCTACGCTCGAGCCTCGAATAAAAACTCCACCTCGACTGCGGCATCCAGTGGCAGCGTGTTGACGCCCACGGCAGCGCGCACATGTTTTCCGGCATCGCCCATGAGTTCCAGTAAAAATTCGCTGGCACCATTGGCGATTTTAGGCTGCTCGGTGAAGCTGGTATCACTGCTGATAAAAGCGCCCACGCGGATCACCGAACCTATTACGTCCACACTGCCGCAGATTGCTTTGACGGCTGCCAGGCCATTGACCACGCACTGGCGCGCGGCCTGCTTTGCTTCTTCCATCGCACAGCGCGATGGCACCGGGCCGGTCGCCAGCAGCTTGCCATCCTTCATCGGCAGTTGACCGGCGACGTAAATTAAATTTCCGACGCGCTTGGCAGGGACGTAGGCACCGTAGGGCCCCGACATGGCAGGTAGTGTGATACCTAATTCGGATAGACGTTGTTCGAGTGAGGCCATTTTTTTCTCCGTGTTAGAGCGAAATTACAAGAGGTCGCGATCGCCGGGCAGGGGTTCAACCAGTCCGTCGAGCGGGATGCGGGTTGTTTGCCACATGACCCAGCACTCCAGGCCGAAGGGAATGAAACCGATCAAACCCAAAAGTGGCATTTCGAAATAATGATAGTGCCGGGTGGCGCCCAGGAAAGGAAGGTCATAGGCCCATTTGGCCAGGGCCCAGTAATTCCAGAATTCCCAGAGCAGGCCGCAGATCAGGCCCCCCGCGAAGGCGGCAAGAGTGCGACCATACCACCCGTTGCTCCAGTCACGCAGCATGCTGGGGCGGCCGAGAACCAGGTTGATAGGATCCAACAGGAAAACCAAACTGGCCCACAGCGTGAGATTGGATATAGGATCGCGCGATGTGAACGGCCAAACGAACATCGCCAGCCCGGCCATGGAAGTAACCAGTGGCACCCATCGCGGAATGCGCCACGGCCGCCCGCGCGCCCAGTCGAACATTCGACTGTTTAGCAACACCTGCCCGGTCATCAGCATCCCCGGCACGATCGTGCCAAACGCTATGAAATATTCCGGTAACTTGTCCTGCACCAAAGGTGGGATTCCAAAATATGTCCACGCGTGGATGAAATAAAAATTCACCCAGTCGAATACGCACCAGATGACCACCGACGCGATAAACATCATTGCAAAATGGTGCGGGCGCTGCCGAATCGGGCTGCGGCCACGCTGGAGACAAAGAATCCCCTCCAACATGAATAAGAAACCGAACCAGGCGATCGGAGTCATATTGGTGGCGACATCGCGGGCGATGTGCGCGAGCCACCCTTCGGCTGGCGGGGCCAACTCGGCCAACTGGGTAGCATTGCGCACCGCGCCCCTGTGGCTCAGGTGAACATCGGTAAAGAGGAGCGCTTCGGCTGCAATGACGAACAACAAGCCGATCAGAATTGTCCGCGGCCAACGGCGCCCGGTCACCGCCCTGGTAGAAATTGCAGACCCCGCGACGAGACTATTCACCGGCAACGTCATCCCTTCCGGCAACGTCATCGCTCTGTGCGGCGTCATTGCTCTGTGCGGCGTCATTGCTCTGGGCGTCATGGATTCCCGTGCCGTCATTTTCAGAAACGGAATGAGCGGCATCGATTTCGATCTCGCCCAGCAATTCGCTCTGCTGCACCCGAACCCGTTTCTGCCGGATCATCTCCAGCAATGCCAGGAACACACCGATCATTTCGCTGCGGCTTTGGCGGCCCACCAGCAGGTCGCGCAGCGTGAGGTGCCCCTCGCGCTTGAGGCGGTCTTCAATATCACTCGCATGCAGGTCCAGTGGGGTGTCGTCGTACACCACCTCGTGGGTCCGGGGGGCACGCCCACCCACTTCTTTCATGAGGCGGGTGAATGAATCGAGCAAATCCCAGATCTGCACCTCTTCTAAATCCAGCGGGGGTGCTTCATCGTCGCTGGGGTCTAGCCGAGCGGGGCGCCGGGCATAACGCGCCTGTTGTTCGTGGTGCCGCGCATCGAGATTGGCGGCGGCATCTTTAAATCGCTTGTATTCGAGCAGTTTCTGCACCAGCTCGTAGCGCGGATCCCCCATTGCCGCGGTGGCGTTGTCGTCGCCGTTGGC
>JBBSFP010000230.1:0-5157 GCA_038238625.1 Tepidisphaerales bacterium | reverse complement strand
CCGACGATGCCGATGGCCAGGCCGTAGCCCAGGAAGATGCCCATGATGCCGAAACGGGATGCGCCGATCGCGCGGAGAACGCCGATGTCCCGGGTTTTTTCCAGCACGATCATGTAGAAGATGCAGAAAACCAGCAGCACCGCTACCAGGCTGATGATGCCAAAGAGCATGACTACCAGCACCTCTTCTTTCTCAATCGCCGCAAGCCACGGTCCCTGTGCTTCCTCCCAGCGCATTGGATACAGGTTCACCCCGAAGACAATTTTCTTCTCAAGATCAGCCACGTGCTTCTGAATCGTTTTGATCAACACATCGCGACTGGTGCCTGGTTTGAGCTTGATCTGAATTTCCGATGCCCTTGCCGGCAGTTCATAGGGTTTGCCACCCTTCTCAGCCTGTTGCATATCCATCCCAAGCTGTTTTTGCAGCACGTCAAATGGCAGATAAACGGCCCTGGAATCACTCAGAAACACACCGGTATGGCTGGTATCGACCACCCAGCAATATTGCGACGGCGGCGAACGATCAACATGTTCAAAATCGTGTCCCTGACCCACTGGAACCACCGTCAACTTCATGGGAATCGTCGACAACACCTCCAGCGGTGTACGGCGAACCACCGCCGAACCCACGATCATGCCCGGCCACTTCTCGGGCTCAAGGGTGTTGGCTTGGGGATTGTCCAGAAAAGCGCGGTAATCATTCGCGCTATAAATCAACCGAAACGATGGATGCGCCAGGTGGTCGCGGGCACGTTCCAACGCCAGCTTGCGGCTCTCGGGTGATGCCTTGGGATCGTCGGCAACGTCCTGTTCCTCGCGATATTGCCGCTCCAGAGATGCCGGAAAATCATTCACCTTCCCGATTTCGGTAATGGGATATCCCAACACCTGCACCGGCAACACCTCGTTTTGCACCTGCAGCATTCCATAGCTGCGAATGATCGGAACCGCCGCTTCCACTTCGGGGATTTGCTTCAAATCGTCGATGATCTTTTGATAATGCGGGTAACCCCCGAGGTTGGGACTGTAAATGACGACATCCCCTGTCAGGCCGTGGAAGGCCGTCTTGGCCATGCGCAGCCAGCCTCCCATCACGCTGATCACGATGAGCACCATTGCGGTGCACAACGTGACGGCCATCAGCGCCACCCATGCGATTCGCCGGCGGCGAAGATATCTCAGGATCAGCAGGAATTTATACATCGTCGCGCGCGGCCGCCTCGGGCCTCATCAACGGAAACAAAATGACGTCCCGGATGCTGGCGGCACCGCTCAACATCATGACCAGCCGATCTATACCCATCCCCAATCCACCCGCCGGTGGCATGCCGTAGCGCAGGGCCGTCAGGAAATCGGTATCAACCTGGTGCTGCTCCTCGGCCGCGCCCACCTGGTGGGAAAAGTGCCGCGCCTGCACATCGGGATCATTTAGTTCCGTGTAACCGGGGGAAATTTCCTGGCCGTTGATCGCCAACTCATACACATCGGCGAAATAGGGATCGTCATCGTTCTCGCGCGCCAGCGGGATAATAACCGATGGAAAATGCGTGACGAACGTGGGATCAATCAGCGTCGGTTCGATCAACTTTTCGTACACTTCAACCAGCTGTTCGCCCGGTGAATATCCTGAAACCCGCTCCGCATGACTGGCCCCACCGGGATGGTTAGAAATATCCCCGGATGCGCCTTTACCAGTGAGCTGCACGATCAACTGGGGCATCGCTTCCTGCAGGGGGCGCTTGTCGAATTTCCAGCCGGTCCGCTCGTGTACCAGCTCGACCAACCGCACCCGCCGCCAGGGGCGATGTAGATTGATCGTGCGCCCCACCTGCCCTTGGGGATTCTTGTGTTGAACCGATAGCCCGCCGAGCAGCTTTTCAGCAATATGGCATATCATGCTCTCGACGAGGTCGGCCATCGTCTCGAAGTTGCCGAAGGCTTCATACGCTTCGAGCATGGTGAATTCTGGATTATGGCGGGGGCTGATCCCTTCGTTGCGAAAATTTCGATTGAGTTCGAACACCCGGGTAAAACCGCCCACGAGCAGTCGCTTGAGATAAAGCTCCGGGGCTATTCGCAGGTAGAGCGGGATATCCAAGGCGTGGTGGTGGGTGGTAAACGGTCGCGCCGCCGCGCCGCCGGCCAACGCCTGCATCATCGGGGTCTCCACTTCAAGAAAACCCCGCCCGCGCATGAACTCCCGTACTTCGTCGACAATGCGCATGCGAAGTTTCAGAACCTGCATCACCTCGGGGTTGGCCCACAGGTCGACATAACGCTGCCGGTAGCGCAGCTCCACATCGGTGAGCCCTTCCCACTTGGCCGGGGGCGGAAGTAGTGCCTTGGCAGCGAACGAAACACCGGTCGCCCATATAGTTACTTCGCCCTTTCGAGTCACCCCCAGTGCACCCTCGATGACGATCAAATCGCCCAGGTCGATCAGGTCGTTCACCTGCCAATCGCGATCGCTGAGCCGTTTTTTATCCAGTGCAACCTGCAAGTCGCCGCTTTCGTCGCGGAGTGTCAGGAAGCTAAGCTTTCCCATATCGCGCTTAAGAATGACCCGCCCGGCACCCTTCACCACTGGGCCCCCGTCATGTCCCATTTCGGGTTGATACGAGGTCTTGATCTGCAGCAGCGGCATCAGCCCCTCAGTGCGCTGCCCATAGGGCGGCACCCCAAGATCGATGAGCCGCTGGCGCTTCTGTCGGCGTTCAACCTCATATAAACTAGCGCTGTCTTCCATGGCTGGCGAATCATACTCATGCCAATGCCCCTTCGACAGACCGCGCGGAGAAGAAACCATTTCAACCCCGGTGAAAAACCAGATCATCACCGTCTACGTCGCGGTCGGTTCAAATTTGCAAGACCGTCGACAGAACATTCAACGAGCGGTCGAGCAACTGGCTAAAACCCCAGGGATCAGTGCCCTGCGCACTTCCTCACTGCTGGAAAACCCAGCCGTCGGTGGCCCACCCGAATCGCCGTTATTTCTTAATGGAGCTCTCGAATTGCAGACCACACGCTCGGCGCTGGCACTACTGGAGCGGCTTCTAGGGATTGAGCATCAGCTGGGGCGCGTCCGCCGTGATCGGTGGGAACCGCGCCCAATCGATTTGGACATTCTTTTTTATGGGGATGCGGTGATGCAAACCCCGATGCTGACAATTCCACATCCGCGGCTGCATCAACGTTATTTCGTGCTCAAGCCGCTGGCGGAATTGGCACCCCACTTCGTGCATCCACTGCTGCATCGCACGATCTCAGAATTACTGGCTGAAATCTGATGATGCGTTACCATCTGTTGCGTGCGTGTATTGACAACGATTTCCGATTGCCGCGCCGAGCGCGCCAAGCATCACCAGCTTGCGATGGTGCCAACGATGGGCGCGCTGCATGCCGGTCACGCGGCCCTGATTGAGCTCGCCCATCAGTATGCAACTTCCGTGGCGGTGAGCATCTTCGTTAATCCTACCCAGTTTGGTCCGCGTGAAGATTTCAACCGCTACCCACGCCCGATTGATGATGACTTGGAATTGTGCCGGCGCGGCGGGGTCGACTTTGTCTTCAACCCGCCGGTAGAAGAGATTTACGCATCGGCAATTCCCGATGTGATCGTCGACTTGCCCTCCTTGAGCACACTCCTCGAAGGCAAGCATCGCCCCGGTCATTTCAAGGGAGTTTGCCAGATCGTTGCCAAGCTATTTAATATCATTCGTCCGGATTTTGCGTGCTTCGGCCAGAAAGATTACCAGCAACTACGCATCATCAGCGCCATGGTAGGTGCGCTCAACTGGCCGATCCAGATCGTCCCGTGCCCCACGTTAAGGGATCCAGATGGGTTAGCCATCAGCAGTCGCAATCGCTACCTCAGCCCAGCAGAACGACAGCGCGCGTTATCCATCAACAAGGGCCTGCGCCTTGCAGAGGCGCAGATTAACGCCGGTATCAATCAGACCAATCGCCTGACCACTACGATTCAAAACCTGCTGCTCGAACAGCATCTTGCGATAGATTACATCGCATCGGTCGATCCAATCACGCTGAAGATGGTCGAGGTGGTTACCGGCCCCACCCTTTTTGCAGTCGCGGCGCGGGTGGGCACTACACGGCTGATCGATAACCTTCTGGTCAAACCGCCGTGGGACCTGGTGATCCCCAATGCCCCGCGAGGGGTTTCTTAAATCACTTCGCCGAACAGCGTCAGGTTTTGCGCGTCGACAATCCGCGCTCGCAATATTTGTCCCTTGAGCACCCGCTCCCCCTGGAATACTACCACCTGGTCGCCACGCGTGCGGCCCACCAGTTGCGTTCTGCTGGACATAACCGCCACCCCACCCTCGGCCATTGTCTCGCCCCGGGGCCCGGCCTTCTCCCATCCCAGCTCCACTCGACTGGTGGTGGCCTTCGTCTGACGGCTAACCAGTTTGCTCTCCCCCTCTACCATCAATTCCACTTCGTGCCCGATCATCGCCCGATTAGAAGCCGCAGATACTTCCTGCTGTATTGCCAGCAGCGTGTTATTGCGTCGGCGTTTGTCGTTTTCATCGACATCATCCTTAAATCGCGTGATGGCCGTGGTGCCTGGACGCGGGGAGTATTTGAAAATGAAACTGTTCTTAAAGCGGCAGTGTCGCAGCAAGTCAGAAGTCTGCTCGAAATCTGCTTCGGTCTCAGTCGGGAAGCCGACAATAAAATCGCTGGCAAAGCTCATATCTGGCATATATTCACGAGCGCGGTCGATGAAATCGACGTACCCCCCCGCGGTATATCCCCGATTCATGAGTTTCAACAATCGATCGCTGCCCGATTGCGCGGGCACATGCAGATAACGGCAAATACGACTGCAATCTCGCATCGCCTCGAGCGCCTGATCATCAAAATCGCGTGGGAAACTGGTGACAAAACGCAGCCGCGGCAAATGCGGCGCAGCCTCGTGTACCTTGTAGAGCAGTTCCGCAAAAGTTGTCGTCGTGCCGTCTCCATCGCGATAGCAGTAGTGGTTGATCGTCTGCCCCAGCAACGTGACTTCACGCGCCCCGGCGTCGGCAAGCTTGCGAACTTCCTCCACCACGTTTCCCGGTGGGCGATGCACCTCGGGGCCACGGGTATAGGGCACAACGCAATAGGTGCAGAATTTGTTGCAGCCGCGCGT
>JBBSFP010000229.1:0-5165 GCA_038238625.1 Tepidisphaerales bacterium | reverse complement strand
TCCGCCACTGCAGCGCGCAGTCCGACGAAAATAGCTCGGCTGACAATACTATGACCGATGTTTAGTTCGCGCATGCCGATGATTCGCGCAACGTTTCTTACGTTTCGATAATTCAGCCCATGACCAGCGTGCAGCCGCAGTCCATGTTGCTGAACCAACGCACCGGCGTCGATCAGGCGCTTCAGTTGAAGCTCGGATTCAACGCTTCCGGCACGGCCAAAGGCGTTGGCATATTCACCGGTGTGCAGTTCAATGGCCTCAAAACCCTGTTGCAGGGCCATGGCAATCTGCTGTTCGTCCGGATCGATGAAAGCCGAGACCACCACGCCCGCAGCGCGTAATTTGTTAACGACCGAAGTGATCCGGTCTGGTTCACGACGAAGATCCAGCCCGCCTTCGGTGGTCACTTCCTCTCGCCGCTCCGGAACCAGGGTGGCCTGATCCGGCTGGACCTGCAGCGCGATTTCTACAATCTCCGGCGCAAGGCTCATCTCGAGGTTCAGCTTGCACTGCACGCTCTGCCGCAGCAGGCGAACGTCACGATCGTTAATGTGTCGGCGGTCTTCACGCAGGTGTACGGTAATGCCATCGGCCCCGCCCAGCTCGCATTCGGCTGCGGCCCATATGGGGTCCGGCTCATAGGTGCGCCGCGCTTGCCGCAATGTTGCCACATGATCGATGTTGACGCCGAGTTCCACCATGAAGAAGCGGATTTTAGACCGGCTGTGAACGCGATGCAAAGTGCAGTACCCGAGCGACTTTTCAAGCAGCTGATGTGCGTGCCAGCTTGATGGCATCGCGTGGACATCCGATGTCGGCGACGTCCACGATGCCGGTGTACTGAAGTGATTGCGGATTTAAAAACCCTCTCTTGCTGGCGACAAAGGTGACGGTTCGCGTTGCGCGAACGCACGATCCCAGGGGTAACCCGGTGTCACAATCAAGCCCACTGGGAAGATCGATCGCCAGGATAGGCCGGCCGGCATTGTTGATTGCATCAATGCAAAGCACATGTCCAGCCCGCGGGGATTGTGACAGCCCGGTTCCGAAGATGGCGTCGATGATCAGCGCCGAGGGCAACCCAATCGGATCAGCTGATGCGTAAGACTTGGGCCCGATGCCCATCGCATTGACAATCTGCCAGTTAATCAGCGCATCCCCGTGATACCCGGCCGGATCTCCGCTCAGGACGATGCGGCATTCGCACCCCCGGTTATGAAGATGGCGCGCAATCGCCAGGCCGTCGCCTCCATTGTTTCCCCCGCCGCAGACGAGCGTAACCGTCGCCGGATTCTCCCCGAGCATTTGCCATGCAACTTCTGCAGCGTAGATTGCGGCATTTTCCATCAGGACGATTCCAGGCACATGAAACTGTTGTGTTGCGATGCGATCCACCGCCCGCACTTGCTGGCGGCTCAGCGAATCCCGCGCATCCGTTAGTGGGTCCATGGCCGGATCATTATACTCCCTCGCATGCTGATTCTTTTGACCAATGACGACGGCATTCGACATCCAGGCCTGGTGGCGATGTATCGCGAACTGAAGGGCATGGGTGAGGTGATCGTGGTTGCACCAGAGACGGTGCAAAGTGCCACGGGGCATGGCGTCACGCTTTCGACGCCGCTTTTGACTCAGCAGGTGACGGTGGAAAACACCTTTACCGGCACGGCCGTCGATGGCCGCCCCGCTGACTGCGTGAAGCTGGCCATTGCGCAACTGGTTCCTCGCCCGCCTGATCTTGTCATCAGCGGAATTAATTCCGGGGCTAACGTCGGCATTAACGTCATTTATAGCGGTACCGTGGCGGCTGCGATCGAGGCGGCATTTTTGGGCATCCCTAGCATCGCGGTCTCGCTGCATTTGAAAAACGACATCGAAGCGGATTACGCTCAGTCGGCACGTTGGACGATGTCGGTGATTCAGCAATGCCTGGAAGCGGGATTACAGCGTGGGCAGGTGGCTAGCATTAACTTGCCGGCGATGCCAGCGGGATCTTTGCCGCGCGGAGTAAAGGTGGTCCGCCAATGCACGCGGCCCTGGACCGATTCTTATGAGAGGCGGCTGGATCCCCGGGGCCGGCCCTATTTCTGGAACTCCGGTGTGTTTCGGCTTGGGGAAACCGAAGCCGACACGGATGTGGCGGCGCTGCGGGACCAGTACATCACGCTGACGCCACTGCAATTTGATCTCACGCACCATTCCATGCTGGGTGCCTGGCGCGGTCGGACGTGGAATCTCCAAAAATCGCCAGACAGTCCGAAATAATTCAACATTCATTGGCGTTGTAAGGTATGAAAAGCTGCAGAACGCACGTTTAAACCTGGAGTAAAAATCATGCGAAGAACAATGACATTTGCAATCGTGGCGGCCATGGGTTTGCTGGGTTACCAGTCCCCGGGACAAGCCGATGTATCGGCCAATGCGAAATTGACCATCTCTGTCGTGGATAAGGACGCCAAGTCCGTGACGGATGCGAAGGTATTTGTCGTCAGCGCGGCTGATGCCCAGACCTTTAAGCAGGACCGCAAGAATGGCCACGCTAAAGGTGCCAAGGGCGCCAAGAAAGAACATCGCCAGCCACCGGGTGTTCCAGCTCAGTTGGGTAATGACGGTAAGTACGTTGCCGACGTCGCCCCGGGTGAATATGTGGTCGTCGCGATGGAAAAAGGCATCGGGCACGGGCATGAATCGGTGAATGTCAATGCCGGTGGAACCTCAACTACGGTGACGCTCAAAGCCAAGGGCGAGCACCACGCCGGTAAGAAACGCCATAACGCTGCCGCCGCGCCGGCTAATCCCGCTGCGAGTGATCCGGCACCGGCTGCAGTCCCTGCTCCGTCACCGGCGGCAAACTGAGAGCATTTCAATTTCGAAATCCGCTCGACGCCTCGTGCTTTTTTAAGGCCGGGGCGTTTTTGGTTTTATTCCGGTTTTACCCTGCCTGGGAAGGGGCGGAATCAATCTCCGTTATGCATTGGATTTTCGTTGCAGTGCTTGCCGCACATAGGGGTTGTGTTGCAACTCATCGGCAACGGTACTTGCCTCACCATGGCCCGAAAGCAGCTTTGTTTCCGGTGGCAGTTGCATAACTTTCACCAGCGATTGCATGAGCTGGCCGGGATCAGAATCCGGCAGGTCGGTGCGGCCCACGCTGCCCATCATGACCAGGTCGCCGCTGACAAGAATCCCCTCATCGGGAAAATGAAAAGCCACATGTCCCGGTGAATGCCCGGGAGTGTGCAGCACGCGCGCCTTCAGCGTGCCAATCGTCAGGGACTCACCGTCTTCGATCAATTGGTCTGCATGGCGTGGCGGAATGACAAAGGGAAGTGGGAACATCGCCGCGCGAGGATCCTGTAGTTTCGGATGATCGAGAGCATGGATCAGGACCCGCGCATTAGGGAAACGGTCGGTGACGACCTTGTGATCGGCGATGTGATCGAAGTGCCCATGCGTGAGCCAGAGGCCGATCAGGTCATATCCCCGTCGCGCGGCCTCCTCAACCAGCGTGCCCACGGTGTGATCCGGAGCGTCGACGATGACGGCCTTTTTGGTGACTTCGTCGGCAATCAGGTACGCGTTGGTAGAGGCCAGGCCTCCAGTGTTGATCACGATTTGCATGCGGTCGCTCCAGATTCAAACTGCCCGCGGATGTGGTCCAGGACGCGCATGTTACCGAGTGAATCCTGCTCCGACACGCGTGGCGGTATGCCGTCGAATACTGCGGCAGCGAAATCATCCGCTTCCAGCGCATACAGGTCTTTGCCGGCGTCCACAGCGATGGTCTGACGGGCCGGTGGTGGTTTCAGGGTGGTGAGGTCCATACGGGGCGGGGTGGCGCGGGCGATATGGTAGAGCGCTTGTTTAATCGGGGGCTTCCACGGAATGGGAATCTCGATGTACCCATCACTGCCGCATAAGCTGGCAGTGTTATCGGCTTGAACACTCATCCCGCATGTGAAACCAGCGAGCATGCCGTCGGTGAACATCAGCGTGCCGGTGGCGATGTCGTCCACGCCACTGGAGTGCATGTGGGCGGCGGCATGGATGATCGCCGGTTCCTGGGCGGCGAACAATCGCGCGAAGTTGATGCAGTAACATCCGACATCCATCATGGCGCCACCGCCCAGGTCCGGGTTGAACCGGATGTTGCCATCCACGCGCAACGTTCGGTAGCAGAAGCTGGTGCGGATGAAGCGCAGCTCGCCGATGGTGCCCTTTTTCACTTCGTCCCTGACCGCCATCAGCAACGGGTGGGAGCGATACATGAACGCTTCAACAAGCAGTCGACCCGCTTGCCGAGCGGCGTCAAACATTTGCTGCGCTTCAGCGGCATTCATGGCCAGGGGCTTTTCGCAAAGTACGTGTTTCCCTGCCCGCAGCGCGGCAAGCGTCCACGGGTGATGCAACGAGTTTGGGAGCGACAGATAAACCGCATCGACATCGGCATCGGCAAGCAGGGCGTCATAGCTGCCGTAAAACCTGGCAATGCTGTGGGTATCCGCGAATGCACGCGCCGCCGCGGCCTCGCGGCTGGCAACGGCAGTGATCTGGCAGCGCTGCGAAGTTCCCATTCCGGCAGCAAATTGCCGAGCGATGTTACCCGTTCCCAGGATGCCCCAGCGCAGAAGTTTGCTCATAAAATGCAGCTTGATAATATCCGCCTGCATTTCACAGGAGAACGTCGTGTCATTAAAGATCACCCGCGGGTTGTCTCCGCACATGGTATTGCAACGCGATAAAAGCGGAAAATGCGATACATCCTTCAGTGGGGAATGCGAAGCGAATGGCGAGATCGAACTGCGCGTGCTGAAAAATGGCAAGGTGCTTGCGGGCTTTAACTGGCGAAAAGTCGGCGCTGCCAAAGGGGGCCATTTCGGTGCCACGCTTGCAGGCATTCCAGCGGGTGGGCCATACACGGTGGAATTACGAGTGCCAAAAGCAACCGCGAATGTGGTGCGTGTGGAGGATCTGCTGGTTGGGGATGTGTGGATCCTGGCGGGACAATCCAACATGCAGGGAGCAGGGCGCAGACAACATGCGGCCGTTCCCGACCCCCGAGTGCGGGCCTGCTACATGGATGACCATTGGGACGTTGCCGCCGATCCAATCCACGATGTATGGCAGGCCGCTGATTCAGTCCATCGCCCCAAACTCAATCCATT
>JBBSFP010000228.1:0-5183 GCA_038238625.1 Tepidisphaerales bacterium | reverse complement strand
GCCATACGATTGTTGGCCTCCGCCCGATAGAACTTATCGAACACAAAGGGCAGGTCCTTTGGTGGTATTCCGACTCCAGTGTCACAAATTCGCGTCATGACCGTTTTTTTGGTCTCATCCACCAGTGTTTGCACCACAATTTTGCCCTCCTCAGGGGTGTATTTGACCGCATTTGACAGCAAATTCAGCACTGCCTGATAGAGCATGTCTTTATCCGCAATCACCTGGAAAAATACCGGGGTAATCTGTTCTACAATCGCAATCTTTTTCAGGTCAGCCTGTGGCTGGATTACTTCAATAGCTTCTTTGATCACAACCGTCAGGCTCATAGGCTGTTTATTGAGCTTCATAGCCCCGGACTCGATGCGGGAAATATTTAGAATATCATCGATAAGGCGACTGAGCCTGTTAGCCTCGTTTTGAATGACTTCATAGAATTCTGTCTTCGTACGTTCATCCTCTGCTTCACCATCGATGAGCATCTCCACGTACGCTTTGATGCTGGCTAAAGGTGTTCGAAGTTCGTGACTTACGTTGGAGACGAAATCGTTTTTCATCTCCGCGACTTCCTTTTCGCGGGTCATGTCGTGCAACACTGCCACCACGCCTGCCGGTTGATCGCTGCGACCGGCGACACAGGAAAGGGTCACCTTGAAGGTGCGTGATCCCTGGGGAGTCTGGGCCACATGCTCTACGATGCGTCGTTCTTTTTTGGAATTGCTTTGCCGCATCTCACGGATCAATTCGATGAGCCGCGTGTCATGGAGTGCAACGTCAATCGGGGAACGGGCGGCATTACCCAACTCGAACCCAAAGGTGCGCGCTGCCGATTCGTTCGCCAGCACCAACTCATCAAACGGGTCGGTGACCAGCACCGCATCGGAAATGCTGTAGATAATTGCCTCGGCATGCTGCCGCTCTGCATCTGTCACCTTCAGTTGAATTTCCAGTTCCTTGCATTGCAGCGCGGCGCTTCCAATGGATTTATCAGCGAAATCCACCATGTCATTGACTGCGTAGACCAGCGATTTGAGGTCAGGGTGTGGCGTTTGGATAGGGCGCAGCTTACGCGCATCGATCATTCTGCGCAGGTTTCCGGCCATCGCATCGGATCGCCGCCGCAGCGACAGCGTGCCCAATAACCCCACCGCCCCAACCAGCAGCGAGAAGAGTGCACACAGAGCCCAGTGCAAATGCAGTCCATGCAGCCAACGGGTGACCTGTTCGCCCCCAAAATTTGACAGGTACAATTCGCACCCCAGCAATACCAGCACGATCACAATGATCAACGTGCCGCGCTTCAGAATCTGATCGAGAAATGAGTTCATTCGACTATTCTTAACTCGGGTAGGTCATTATTCATTGGCGTCGATTCCTGCCATCAATCTGCAAGCCATCTCATCGGTCGGGCGAATTTTGAGGGCCCTCCGATAGTTCTCCGCTGCCTCCTGCAGCTTGCCTTGCTTTTGCAACGACAACCCCACCATGCAGAGGCTTATCGTATCCCGCGTATCAAGCTCGCTGGCCTTTTGAAATTCAACCAGGGCATCTGGATACCGCCGCTGTTTAAATCGGAGATACCCCAGAAGCAGGTGCCCTTCGCTGCTGTTGGGTTCAACCACCAGCGCTTTTTTCAAAGCTGATTCCGCCCGGCGCGTTTCACCCGCCTGGATCGCCGCCCGAGCTACGAATAACCGAATGCCCACATCAGCCGGTTGGAACACCTGGGCCTTCTCGAAGCTCAGCTGCGCTTCGCGAGTATTGCCCAGCGAAAGCTGACATTGCCCCAGCGCGCAATTAAGGTCTGCGCGATTGGCATGCTTAGTGTCTTTGAGCAGCCGCTGCAGCGTCGTGATGCATTCCGCATAATTTTGAGAGCGGTACAGCGCCAGCGCGTAGTGTTCGCGAATGTCCTGATCATCCTCCGCCACGATGGATGCCTGGCGGAGCATATCCACCGCTGCAACCACCTGCCCTTGCTGCATCAATAGCTGCCCCACCTCATCACGAATAGCCGCGCTATGCTCGAAATAAGCAACCTTCGCCTGCAGCATTGCCAGTGCTTCGGATGTGCGATCCAGCGTTACCAGCGTTTCCGCCTGTGCCATCAGATACACCAGCTCCGCTGGCCGCTTTTTGCCGGCGTTCTGATAACACTCCAGTGCCGATTGTGATCGCTGCCACCGCTGATAGATCACGCCTCGCAGGTAGTCGACCTCCGCATCGTCTGCATTAAGCTGGGCGCATGTCTCCAGTTCATTGACTGCTGCTTCCAGCCGCCCCTCCTCGACCGCCAACCGCGCCGACAGCAGATGCAGCGGCTCGCTCTTATCATCCATTTTCAGCGCGTTGGTCAGCGTCTCACGACAATCCTGATATGACCCGGCATGGAATTGCTCTTCGGCCATGTTGAACAGCACGCTGGCGCGGGCGGCGTTCCACTGGGCCCTGGCCTCCTCGCTGGGCGTCGGTTGCTTCACCTTCGTCGCAGTCGTGGTCTGGCATCCCACCAACAATAAAACTCCGATGGTGGTCGCTCCGAGTTTCGCCACTACGCTCGTTCGCCTGGGTTGATTAATTTGGTTCATGACCGGCTCACTTAGCCCAATCGGGCCAACATAAAAGGCGAAACGCGCTCGCATTTCGCCCTCATATTTGCAGCATCATTCGCCCAGCCCGCCGGCTATACGTTGATGCCTATATCACTTATCCGACTTAGACGGTCCGTTCTTTACATCACTCGATTCAGCAGATTCAGATTCATCATTCGGCAGAGCGGTTACGGTCACACTGCTGCCATCGGAATTCTGGATCACCATCGGCCTGGTCGTTGGTTCGGCGGGGCGCGGGGTTACGGCGGGTACCAGCACCATGGGGTGATTGGGCTGTGGGTCGTCAACCGCACTGTCCGGTAATGCCTGCACCTCCACGGTTTCCGCGGGCGATATCACGGTAAGCGGCTTTGCTGGAAACAATCGCTCAACCACCGGTTGCGTGGATGGCATGGTGCACGCCGCCCCCACTTTCACTGATACACTCCGATCTACCGGTCGAGTTGCACTGTCGCCGGTTATCGCGGTCGAGACTGGATGCGTTGTCGGCACACAAGGATCCAGCATAATTTGCTGTCGAATAAACCCGCGGATCGTCAACCCGTCCGGCTCAAGGATCAGCTTCCCCGTCAGTTTCTGCTTCAGGGCCAGCGCTTCACTGAACGTTGGGCTCAGATTCTCCGCGCAATCCAGGTACCACATCGCCTTCTTTTGATCCGGCTCCGCTTTATTCATTTCCCCAAGCGCCTTCTCGTAGGCCCCTTCGGCCAGACGCTCACGGCTGAATGGCATCATCCCCCGACGAAGACCAGCCCGCTGCCGCTCAAAATTGTTGATCTGCTCCTGCGTGCCCGCGGCATATTTATCCTCATCCTTCACGATGTGTGGCGTGAGCAGAATGATCACTTCCTGGCGCTGGATGGAATCTGATTGACTCCGAAACAGTGCCCCCAGCCAGGGAATGCTTCCCAGCAGCGGAACCTGGCTGCGCGTGGTCTGCGTGGTCTCCCGGAACAAACCGCCGATCACAACGGTGTGACCGTCCTTCACCATCACGTTGGTGGTGGTTTCGGTGGTCAGTTTCGTGGGTGGCAAATCACTGGATCGGGCCGGAAGTGGCGTCGAATCTTCAGGGTGCACTTCCAGTCGGATGTACCCATCATCCCCAATATAGGGCCGGAAAATCAGTACTGTGCCGGTCTCCAGGAATTCGACGGATTGCTGGGTTTGGCCGCTGGCATCCACCGTTGTCTGTCCGCGGAACGGATCTTGCCGGGCCACTTTCACTTCACCTTTTTGCTTATTGAGCACCAGCACCTTCGGGTTCGCCAGCACTACCGTGTGCGTTACTTCTTCCAACGCCTGCAGGAAGATTGCGATGTTGCTGGTGACAACTCCGATACGCGCTCCACCAGTTGGCACGCCCGCAGTAAAGCCCGTTTGCCCGGCGGCAGTCCCACGGCTGATAGTCTTACCTGCCGCCGCATTGTTGGAGATGTTCCCCGACAACACATCCCCCGCAGTGGCGCCAAGCCCTTTAAGGGTGCTGAAGTTTGCGCCACCCAGCACTGTGAAGTCGATGCCCAATGCATTGTCATCTGATAACGATGCCTGCAAAATCGTGGCTTCCACCAGGATTTGCTGAGGCCGACGATCAACATCCTTAATGATCTTGCGAACCCTGTTCAAAACCTCCGGAGTGTCCGTGACCACGAGCAGTTCGTCCGAAGCGTGGTTATTTCCACCGGAATCGCCCGGGTTACTTGCAATCCCGGCCTGCGCGGGAGTCGTTATAGCCACCTGTCCGTCAGCGCTGAGTACGGGCTTGATCAGGTTTTGCACATTCACGGCCGGTGTGTAATAAACGTGGAATACTTCGGTATTGGTAACCCGCTCTGATTTTTGAATCCCCTCCATTTCCTGTTTCGAATAAACGTAAATAACGTTCCCTTTTTCGCGGTAAACATAACCATTGGCCGCCACGATGGCGTCCAGCGCTTCGCGCACCGTAACGTCATATAAATTCGCCGTTACGGTTCCGTGCACTTCTTTGCTGGGCAAAATGTTGGTCTGCGATTGGAGCGAAAGCATGCGCAGCACTTCGACCAGGCTGGCATCGTTGACGTGAATCTCGACAGTACCATCGTTAATTGCCACCTGACCGGGAAGCACTGGTTTGCTGATTTCACTCTCGTGCATGGGAATCGCTACCGGTTCGGTGGCAGGACCGGCAGAATTGCTTAAAGCCGCCAGCAGCGCAGCCGCGTTGGCAGGGGTCAATACCGGCGGTGCCGCCGGTGTAGTCGCCGGGCCGGCGCTCTTCTGGCGGTCAGTACCATTCCAGTACAACGAAGGCTGGGCCGGCACCGCAGTGGCTGCCGTGGAGATAGCAGGCTGTGTTCCCGACTTTCCCGCAATTGCCTGGCTCACATAAACCAGATAAACGGACCCCATCGCAATGCAAAAAAGGACAGCGGTCTGTTTCCATCGCAACTTCGCCATAAATCACTGCCTTTACTTACGCGCTACTTAAATGCCACTTCCAGTCGAATGCCGTAACGCTCCACTATGATGCTGCGCGCACTGATCTTGATGACTTTAAACTCGATCGTCTTATCTCCCTGGTTGATG
>JBBSFP010000227.1:0-5250 GCA_038238625.1 Tepidisphaerales bacterium | reverse complement strand
TCGGCTTGCCCGGGCCGGCGCGCACCGATCTGGATCATGCCTGGATCAGGGAACTCCCCCGGCGACTAGCCGGCGTACCACGCATCGTGCTGGCCCATTATCCAGACATGCTGGCCCCCGCACAGGAACTTGGCAGCGACTTGTATCTCTGCGGCCATACCCACGGCGGGCAAATTTGCCTGCCCAAGGGGGCCCCCATCATCAGCCATGACGGCCTTCCTAAACGCTTCGCCCGGGGCTTGCACCGTGTGGGCCCCACATGGCTGAACGTCAGCCGCGGCTTTGGGCATACTGGAATTCCAGTCCGCATGTTTTGCCCGCCCGAGATAACCGAATTTCGGCTGATCCGCGCCGATTAATTGGTCTCGCAAAACGCTTGTCCGTAACTTTACATCCCCGCAATTGCTGGGTATATTCTCCCTCCCCCCCTGGTGCAAAATCCGCAAGGGGTTTCGGTTTCACGAGATTCTCAACGAGCAGGCTTGCATGGCTTATAAGTTCAAACCCAACAAAAGTGTCGCTAAGCGCTTCAAAGTTTCCAAGACTGGGAAGCTTAAGCGCGGGCATTCGCTTACTTCGCATTTGATGAGCGCGCGTGACAGTAATAAGAAACGCCGCCTGGGGCGTACCGCGATCTTGTTCGAAGGGCATGCCAAGAACATGCGCGACATGATGGGAGTGCGGCGGCTGCGTCCCAAACAGATCGCCCACCTGCGGGCGCTGCGTGCCCAGCAGGAACTGAAGGCTGCCCAAGCGGGTGAAAGTTCGCCGGCGGGTGAAAATTCGCCAGACGGTGATGTTGTGGAAGCTGGCAAAGGTTCCACAGTGGGTGATCGTCAAGGTAACAAACTTGTCGCCGCCGTTTCTTCCGTTGCGACCGCCGTTCCGAAAACCGAAAAGCCCAAGCGCGTTGTTAAGAAACCAAGTGAGCCATCGAAGAAAGCCGGAGCATCTCCGGCGCGCGATTAAATTTTGCATCGAATCAGTTGAAAGGATCGAGCCATGCCCCGTTCTACTGGCGGTCCGACACATAGTCGGAAACGCAAACGAGTCTTAAAGCGTGCTTCGGGCTTCGTCAGCGGACCGGGTACGCAGTACCGCCAGGCGCTGGAATTTACCCGCCGCGCGGACCGCTATGCTTATCGTGATCGCCGCCAGAAAAAGCGGCATTTCCGCACGCTGTGGATTGTCCGGCTCGGGGCCGCCGTCAAGCAGCGTGGAATCGCCTACAGCCGCTTCATACCCGCCGCCATCGAGGCCGGCATCGAACTCAACCGCAAGATGCTCAGCGAGCTTGCGATCAGCGATCCCAAGACCTTTGATACCATCGTGGAGATGGTGAAGCCTTTCGTCAAAAGCACCACCAAGGCCGCAGCTTAGTTTCACGGTCGGCATCCGGGTTGGGATGGGTGGAGTGCGCGGACTAGCCCGCATTGCCTAGTGGTCAGGTTGTCTGATGGACGCCCCGGTGAAATTGTGGCGCGACCCGCTCGTGCCATATCCCAGTTCATTATGGCCTGATGTGCAAACCTTCCTGCTTCACCTGCTGAACATAGAGTTTCAGTTCCGTGATCGCGTCGTTGAGATTACGCGTCATATCCACCAGGCTCTGATAGAGCTGGTCATCATTGAATAACTTGCCCACGGTGCCTTTGCCTTCGTTGGTCTTGTTGGTCAGGGCGCGGATATCTTCGAGAATTTTAGCGAATTGCTCCATCCGATCTTCAGCAAGCCGCGAGAGGTGCTCGAGGTTGGCTTCGGTTTTGTCGATGGCGGTGGCGGCATGAGTGGTGGTTTGTTCGAGGGAGTCGCCGATGTGATCCAGCCGCGCACTGAAATTGTTTACGTGCTCGCTGGTGCTTCGCAGGTTGGAAACAGTGGTTTTGACATCGTCGCGCGTTTTAGGATCGTTAAGGGTTTGGTCCATCGATTCAATAATCTTCCCGGCCGCATCCACCTGGTGGCGAAGGGAAATAATGAGGGCGCTGGTATGGTCGAGCACGTGTGACTCGCGCAGTTCTCGGCTGGTTTTAATTAGCTCCTCGGCGAGATCGGTGATTTGTCTGGGGATGGCAGCGTTGCCGGCAAAATCTGCCGGAATTACCTGGTTGAGATTCACCCTGCCCGCGGGCTTTTCACCGTCGGGAATTTCCAGGTTCAGCGTGTTGCTGCCACCAATGAGCTGGGAGCGAATTTTTCCCACGACATTGTGAGGAGGAAGATGATCGGGCTGTAGAAGAGCGACGATCACAACATCATTGGCGTCGCCATCAAGCCGCACGGATTTCACATTGCCGATCGGTACTCCGCGATAATAAACACCCGACCCCGCGGAGATTCCATCGGCGCGCAGGCTTCTAAATTCAACGGGAATCTGCGAGCGCAGGAACAAGTCGGCAGGTACGCCACCGAATTGCAGGATCATCCATCCCAGCACCACCAACCCCACGAGAACGGTGAGGCCGACCATAAAATTCTTCCGTGCCGGTGACATGCGAACAATCCTTTTGTGGAAGCGGAATTTTCGGACCTGACAAGCATTCAATTGGACGCCAACAATCGCAGGAGCATCATAGTGAGTTGATTCGCCGAGCGTCAGGGATGCTTCCTCAAAGCGGATGCGTTGTTTCCTCGGGGATGTCAATGCGGAACTGGCGGGCGGTCGTCAACGTAAGCATCGCTGGCAAATAAGCGTGATTCTTTGTTGAAGCGTGAGATGATAAGCTGCATCAGGAATGGCGGGCGGTAACCACGAGCGGACCACCCATAAAAGGATTCGTGTGACCTGGAACGTAAATCGAATTTTAATGGCGAGCCTTTTGGTCGGCCTGTGCTGCATGGGTGCAGGGCCCGCATCGCCACAGCGCTTTTCAAGCGTGCCATTGGCACCGGAGGATAAGCCGAGCAATATTGAGAAGCTCAAACTTTACGAATCTCAGTATTACATGGTTTACACGGACCTTGGCCCGGAGGAAGCACGCGAGGCGGTGCTGCGAATGACGCGCATGGCCGAAGAATACCATACCCGTACGGCGGCCTTCAGCGGGGCGATTGACCACAAGCTGCCGTTTTATTTATTCGCACATCGAGAAGATTACATCAAGGCTGGCGGGAGGCGTGACACCGCGGGGGTATTTACCGGCAGCTACCTGATGGCGGCGGCCGTTCCCCAGGCAAACCATCCTGGAACAATCAGCAGCTTTACCTGGCACGTCGTCCAGCATGAGGGATTTCACCAGTTTGCACATGCGGTCATCCACGCACACCTTCCGATCTGGGTGGATGAAGGGTTGGCAGAGTATTTTGGCGAGGCCCAGTTCACAGGGGATGGGTACGTCGCGGGCTTAATCCCGGCGGGCAGGTTGAGGCAGATCCACCTGGGGCTCGATAAGAAGATATTCAAAACCGTTAACGACATCATGAATCTGACCCAACTGGAATGGAACGGCGCGCTGGCGGTGGCGAACTATGACCAGGCATGGTCGATGACGCATTTTTTAGTCCACGCCGACGCTGGAAAATATCAAAGTGCCTTCAGCGCTTTTATTAACGATATGAGCCATGGCAAGGCGTGGGACGCGGCGTGGCAGAATAATTTTGGTGGATCGGAGGGGTTTGAAGACAAGTGGAAAGAGTATTGGAACAAGTTATCGGGGAACCCAACGTTGAACTTGTATTCGCGCGTCACTGTCAGTGTGCTGACGAGCTTTCTGGGACGCGCGTACAGCCAGAAGCAGACCTTCGATAATTTCAAAGAGTTCCGCGAAATGGATGTGAAGCAACTGAAAGCCGCCCCTGCGGACTGGTTGCCACCTGCCTTGTTTGTATACAATGTGCTACAGGTTAAAAAGATCGAGGAGATCGGTGGGTTTTTCGCGCTGGTGGTGCCCCGCGGAAGCAGGCTGCCGCAGTTGGTTTGTACGCTGGCGGATGGCACGAAGTTGATCGGTTCATTTACGTTGCGTGACGGTGGCTTTGGGGCAGTCAACGTGGAGGAAATCCCTCCACCGACAGCAAAAACCCACCATTAAAAAGCCGTCGTTAAAAATACTATCGTTAAAAAACCGTCCTTGAAAAAGGAACGTCCAAAGCTGGTACGGTGGGTATCAATCCAGCGACGCCAGCTCCTGCGCGGTCGCTTCGCCTCGGATGAACTGCCGCACCAGTGGGGCGTCGGAGTTTTGTAATTCTTCAGGAGTGCTGTCTGCGATTAGCTTTCCCTGGCTAAGCATCACAATGCGATTGCCGATCTTGTAGGCACTTTGCATATCGTGGGTCACCGTCACGCTGGTGACATTGAGTTCCCGCTGCAGCTTGATGATGAGTTGGTTGATGACATCGGAACGAACGGGGTCAAGACCGGTCGTGGGTTCATCGTAAAGAATAACCTGCGGATTGAGCGCGATGGCACGCGCCAGCGCGACGCGCTTGCGCTGGCCGCCGGAAAGTTGTCCAGGCATGCGTTCGCCGATGTCCGGCAGACCCACCATGCGGAGCTTGTCGGCGACAATGCGTTCAATTTCACTGGCCTTCTTGCGGGTATGCTCGCGCAACGGGAAGGCGACATTTTCGGTGACAGTCAGCGAGTCAAAAAGCGCCCCCATCTGAAAGAGAAACCCAAAGCGCTGGCGCACTTCCATCAGCTCTTCATTATGCATCTGATTGACGTGCAGACCATCGAACAGCACGTCGCCACTATCGGGCTTCAGCAGGCCGACGATGTGTTTGAGAAGCACGCTCTTACCCGTGCCGCTTGCGCCAATGATGACGATGCTCTGGCCCGCGGGGATGGAGAGTGAGACATCATCCAGCACAACAGTCGGGCCAAAGGCCTTATGGAGATGTCGTAATTCGATGAGGGCCACGAAGTCTCGCTTAAGGTCAGAGCAAGTATGATGAACGGAGGGGGAGCTTTACCCGAAAATGCCGCGGATTCCGTAGAGTTTGTAATACCACGACTTAGCCAGCTGCGCAAAAAAGAAGTTCTGGATGATGATGGCCATAAAACTCACGACAAAGCTTTCGGTGCATGCACGGCCCACGCCGCTCGCCCCCGGGCGGGAAGTAAACCCCTTGTAGCAGGAGATCAGCCCGATGGCAGCGCCGAAGAAGACGCTTTTGAATAATCCTTCGCTCACCTGCCACATGTCGACACTCTGTACGGTGAATCGCCAGTAGGCATCTTGTGGAATACCCAGGGTATGGACGGAAATGATCCAACCCCCGAGCATCCCCAGAGCGTCGCTGTAG
>JBBSFP010000226.1:0-5250 GCA_038238625.1 Tepidisphaerales bacterium | reverse complement strand
TCGAACGTAGCGGCTCTTTGAGCACAGATCCGCAGGCGATCATCGGTACCACTTGCAGGCCGGGCAGGGCGCGCCCCCACAGCCAACTCGCCCAGCACACGAACAACAACAGGATTACCGGAAAGGTAAAACGCATCTCCGGGTAGGGCGATGTAAAAATAAATATCGTCAGCCCCACGATTGGCCCGAACACACAAAGCCGCAGCAGGGCTTGTCGCGGATGCTTGAAAAATGAAACCAGCCCACCGAGCCACCCCAAAAACAGCATCGCCAGTATCCAATCGGGCAACATAAACGGAGGTGAGCGTCGAAACACGTGCAAAGCCCCCCCGAGCGTGGTCAGCTCCGCACTGCGCTGAGGTGTGAACATGCCGGGCAAAAGTCTAAAATTCCCGATGGATACTTCCACGGGAAACAGCGGGTTCCCGGTCAACATTGCATTTCGCATGTACCACGGCCCCGCCAACAGCAAGACCATTGCCGATGCCGCGCCCCATTGGGCCCAGCGCCACTTATTCCGGAACGGCACATCAGCGATGATCAGAAACATCGGGATCGCCAACAATGCGGTGTATTTCGTGGCCAGCATTAACCCCAGGGCGGTGCCAAACTGGAGGGGTTTTCCAGCGATCAATCCATCGACGGCTGTTAGAAAAAATGCCGCCATGAAGAGGTCGTCCATCGGATAGGCAATTTCTGCGAACAACGGCTGGCACAGAATTGCGGCGACCCCGATCCACATCGCAGCGCGCCTTGATGAGCCCAGGCGTTCTGCCAGCGAAGCTACGGATGCCAGGATCAGTGCCGCCGCTGGAAGCTGCACAAAGCGCGCGGCCATGTCGTTTCCCAGCGGCGCGATCCACCACGCCATGAATACGCTTCCGGCCAGTGGTGAAAATGTGTTGGCAGGATTAAAAAACCATGTGGGCAGCAGATTGATTTGACCATCGCGCAGCCACTGCGCGGCGGCTGGCATGTGGTAGGTCAGCGAATCTTCGGTTGTCACCGGAAAAACCAGGAAGATATAAATCGCCGCGCCAAGCGCCCCCATTGCAAATCCGTTCGATGCAGCGATCCATCCACGATCCAGCCTCGACGGCTTGGGTAGATCAAAATTTGCTGTCACTCCCACTTTTTTCAAAGTCAACGACAGCATCACACCGATCGCTCCCAAGGCCACGCCAATGATCGTTTGAAGGTTCAGCACCCCCAGCAATCCAGGAAGTCCCACTGCAAGGTATTGCACCAGTAGATAAAGAAGCAGAGTGTCGACCGCACGCGGTACGCCGGTTTGCCCTCGGCGGCGGACCAAGCGGTCGGCCGACAGAAGCACTGCTGCATTCAGTGCCAGTGCCCCCAGGAAGCGAATATCAGTCGGCAGGGCGGTCATGCTTGTGTGTTATAGCGGTTGCCTTCGCCGACGACCAAAATGGCGCGTGGTCGGTTCATGCGAATTTGGGTGTTGACGCTTGGGCAGCTACTCTGCTCTAAAACCGAAGTGCCCCAAACGACTGGTTGATTTGTTGTAAAGGATGTGCGGTGCGATCTCAGCTCGATGGAATTCGTAAATTTTTTCACCCGGAAAACTCCCCGGATGATGCGCTTCCGCCTGGCCCGGATGAGCATCCCGATGGTGCCAGCAACGGTCAAACGCAATCCACAGATGAGCAGCCGCTGCGCGCGGAGCTCTACAGCGTGGAACAGCTTGAACACCATGCCACCGCACTAGCGGGGTGGCACCAGGTGACAAAGGGGAAGGGTGGCAACCGCCTGCTGCCACGGCTGGCGGAAAACCATGCATCGCTGGTCGATACCATGCATGTGATCGCCGAGGCGGTGGAAAAAAACCGTCGCATGGCGCCGGCAGCAGAATGGTTGCTCGACAACTTCTACCTGATTGAAGAACAAATCCGCACCGCCCGCCGGCATCTGCCCCCGCGCTATAGCAAGGAGCTTCCTTGCCTGGCCAACGGCCCACGCACCGGATACCCGCGCGTTTACGACATCGCGCTGGAGCTCATCAGCCATGTCGATGGCCGGCTCGATGAGCGCAGTTTGGCAGCTTTTGTTTCCGCCTACCAGGGTGTTACGCCGCTCAAAATCGGTGAGTTGTGGGCCGTTCCCATCATGTTGCGGCTGGCGTTGCTTGAGAACCTTCGCCGGGTGGGTACGCGCGTTGCCGCCGGCCGCCGCGCGCGCGATCAAGCCGACAACTGGGCTGACCAGA
The DNA here is from genome assembly GCA_038238625.1 of Tepidisphaerales bacterium. Taxonomy (GTDB): domain Bacteria; phylum Planctomycetota; class Phycisphaerae; order Tepidisphaerales; family Tepidisphaeraceae; genus JBBSFP01. The sequence continues at coordinate 3,023 of JBBSFP010000226.1, read as the reverse complement.
TGCTCTCCACCGCCGAGGCCCGTCCCGGTGATGTAATCATGGTGCTGGCTGACATGGCACGCTCGCGTCCGGCGCTGTCCACCGCGTTTGTCACCGAATTCGTTCGCCAGTTGCAGGGGCACAATCCGGTGCTCAACACCGTTGTTCAATGGGTTGAGCAGCGGCTCATGGAAAATGGCCAAACCCTCGATGCGTGCGTCGAAGCCGAAAACCAGGCCCAGGCCGTCGACCAGGTTTCCATGGGGAACAGCATCGGAAGCCTGCGGCTGCTGTCCGCGGTTGACTGGCGCGAATTTGTCGAATCCATGAGCATTGTGGAACAGGCCCTGCGCGGCGATCCAGCCGATGTGTATGCCGACATGGATTTTGGCACCCGCGATCAGTATCGCCATGTCGTCGAGCGCATTGCCAAGCGTGCCGATGTCACCGAGGAACTGGTAGCGCGCAAAGCCGTTGATTTGGCGCTCGCTGGGGATGATCGCATCCCCATGCATCGTCGTCGGCACGTTGGGCAATACCTGTTGTCCCCAGACCGGCGCACGCTGGAGCGCGCTGTCTCGATGAACCTTTCTCCAGGGTTGCGGATCGCGCGCTTCGCCCGGGCATGGTCCCTGGTGATCTATATATCCACGGTGGCCTTCTTAACTATTCTCATTGGTGGTAGCGCGGTCTGGGCCGCACGGCGATGGGGATTAGTGGGATGGCATATCTGGTTATTCGCGCCTTTGCCGCTTTTCTGCGCCATTCATCTGGCCGTCTCACTGGTCAACTGGATAACCACTTTTCTTATCCGCCCGCGCCAGTTGCCGCGCATGGATTATTCGGCAGGCATCCCTGCTGATCAGCGTGCAATGGTGGTCATCCCCACCATGCTCACCAGTATTTCCGCCATCGATGAACTGCTGGAGTCGCTGGAAATTCGCTACTTGGCCAATCGTGACGATCATCTGCAATTCGCCCTGCTAACCGACTTTTGCGACGCTCCCGAGGAGAATACTTCCGCTGATGCCGCGCTGCTCGAACATGCCCGCGCGGGTATTGAAGCGTTGCGCGAGAAATACCGTGATCAGCACCCCGATATTTTTTATCTGTTTCACCGGCCCCGGCGATGGAACGCTTCGGAAGGCGTCTGGATGGGGCATGAGCGCAAGCGCGGCAAGCTGGCGGATTTCAACCGTATCCTGCGCGACACGTCTGATGCTACTGCGGCTTTTTCGCTCATCATCGGCCAAACTTCTCAGTTACCGGAGGTTCGCTACGTCATCACGCTCGACACCGACACCCAGCTCCCGCGCGATACAGCGCGCCAGCTTGTTGGCACGATGGCCCATCCGCTCAACCGGCCCGTGATTGATCGTAAGACGGGGATTGTCACCTCCGGATACACCATCCTTCAGCCGCGCGTAGCGGTCAGCCTGCTCACTGCCCGCCGCTCGTGGTTCGTCCGCCTTTATGGGGGTGATGCCGGCATTGATCCCTACACCCGCGCCGTTTCGGATACCTATCAGGATGTTTTCGACGAAGGGTCGTTCATCGGGAAGGGGATCTACGATGTCGATGCTTTTGAAGAAGTGGTAGATAGGCGCTTCCCGGAAAACACCATCCTGAGCCATGACCTGCTTGAAGGGGCGCATGTGCGTAGCGCACTGGTTTCCGATGTGGTCCTCGTCGAAGACCACCCTTCTCGATATGCCGCCGACATTAGCCGACGACACCGCTGGATGCGTGGTGACTGGCAGATCATGCAATGGCTGCTGCCGCGCGTCCCCAGTGCAGAGGGGGAAAACAATGTCAATCCGCTCTCGCCCCTCTCGCGCTGGAAAATCCTCGATAACCTTCGCCGCAGCCTTACGACGCCTGCGCTGCTGCTGCTTCTTCTGGTGGCTTGGACATTTGTACTGGGGCCAGTCGGTTTCTGGACCAGCTTCGTCGCGGTCATCCTGCTGCTGCCATCATTCCTCACCGTGATGGTGGACCTGATGCGCAAGCCCCGCGATCTGCCCATGCGCATGCACCTGAGAAACATGGGCATTCTTCTGGGCCGGCGGATATCGCAGGCCGTCCTGGGGTTGGTCTTCCTGCCGTATGAAGCCTTTGTCAGCGTTGATGCCATCATCCGTACGCTGTGGCGCATGCGCGTCACCAAAGCGAAACTGCTGGAATGGCAAACCGCCAGCGAAGCTGAGCGCAACGCCCGCCAAGACGCCATAGGCGCGTATGAAAGTATGTGGTTTGGTCCCGCGATAACGGTGGTCATGACGATCGCGCTTTTGCTCATTTGGCCCCCGGAATTGCGGGTTGCTGCGCCGCTCCTGACGTGTTGGCTTTTGTCCCCTTTGCTGGCGTGGTTCATCAGCCGTCCTCTTCCTTCCACTCAGTCGCAGCTGCGCGTTGAAGATCGCATCTTCCTGGGGAAACTCGCCCGTCGCACCTGGCGTTTCTTTGAAACGTATGTCACCCCCGAAGAGCATTGGCTCCCTCCTGACAACTATCAGCTGGAACCCGTAGCTGCGCTAGCGACCCGCACCAGCCCCACCAACATCGGGCTTTCGCTTCTCTCCACACTCGGTGCATGCGACATGGGGTTCATTAGCGTTGCCCAAATGCTGCAGCGCGCACAAGCCACATTACAGACATTGGAAAACCTGGAGCGGTACCGTGGCCATTTTTTCAACTGGTATGACACGCGCTCCCTGGCACCGCTGCCGCCGCTTTATGTATCAACTGTCGACAGCGGAAACCTCGCGGGACATCTGCTGGTGATGCAGCCAGGACTTCTGGAATTGCCCGCCACGCCCCTGCTTGGGGCGCGGCTGTTTTCCGGTCTTGCTGACACGCTTCGCGTCCTGGCCGAAGCCGCGCGTGGAATGCACCTGCCTGCCATTGAGCGCGCGGGAGTCATAGCACCAGCGAATGTGCTCGCTCAGATTGATGCCGTGATTACCGATCTTTGCAATCCGCCACACAATCTCACTGCCACCCTCATGTTGCTGCAACGCGCTGAGCATGCGGCCCAGCAAATC
>JBBSFP010000225.1:0-5262 GCA_038238625.1 Tepidisphaerales bacterium | reverse complement strand
TCGCCCAGCCACATCAGGAAGATGCACCCGGCGGTCATGGCCGTCATGGCGATGATCCAGAATGACGCGGGGTGCAAACGGAAATAAGCCGACACAAGCGGCGGGCCGGAGGTGGGATTGAACATGAACGTGATCCAGAACGCAGCCTGCACCATGCTCAATGGCACCGTGACATAGCGTGTCCACTCCTGGATTTTTTTGCGGCCGGTCTCCCCTTCTTTTTGCAGCTTCTCCAGCGATGGCATGACCGTCGTCAAAAGCTGGAAAATGATTGAAGCGGAGATGTAGGGCATAATGCCCAAACCAAAGATCGTGCTCTGCGAAAGGTTACCCCCGGAAAAGAGCGATACGTAGCTGGCCAGGCGCCCGAACCCCGTGTTTTCCGAATCCTGCCCGGGTTTGCTGAGCTGATCGAGGGCCGATTGGTCCACGCCGGGGATCGGAACGTGATAACCGACGCGGTAGATCACGAGCATGAAGACGGTGAACAAAACCTTCTTGCGAAGCTCAGGAATGCGGAAGATGTTAATCAGCGTTTTGAACATTCGGCAGCGCGCGGGGTGTGTGATTCATTTTGATTATTCACGCCGATTTTTCAGTCGAACCATCGGCAGCCGTTTCAGGCGCCGATGCCTCGGTACCGGGAGTTCCAGCAGCATCCGCGGCTGGACCTTTCTTGTCCTTCTTGGGAGACTCCGCTGGCGCAGCACCTGGGGCCGGCTTATCACGCTTCACGAACACCGGCTTGGGTTTTGGAAACGCGAACGATTCACCCTTGGTGTTTTGGGCAGTGCCACCGGCTTGCGTGATCTTTTCCAAAGCCGACTTGCTATACCATCCCGCAATGACGGTCAGCTTGTGCGCCACCGCACCCTTGCCCAGAATTTTCACCGGTAACTTGTCGTCGGGAACCAGTCCCGCTTCGATCAACGCCACGTTGTCGACGACGGTGCCCTCAGCAAAGCGATCGAGATCTTCCAGGTTCACAATGTGGAAACGGTTGGCAAAATTAAAATTCGAAAACCCGCGCTTGGGCAGCCGACGGAAGATCGGCGTCTGACCCCCTTCGTAGCCACGTTTGATATAGGTACCCACGCGGGCCTTGGAACCTTTGTTACCCCGGCCCGAAGTTTTACCGTGGCCGCTTGATTCGCCGCGCCCTTTGCGCTTGGGAAGCTTGTTTCGCGGGGTAGTGCTCGTGATATCGTGGATCATGCTCATGGGGATTCGCCGGTTTGCGCCTCTTCAAATGCTGTCAACGTCGTATCCATCTCGTCCGATTGCCGTGGGGGTTAAACGGTTAGCTTAGGCAGTCGCCAGTTCGCCAGCACCTTTCGCCAGTGAGACACCCCGAATGACTTCGACCTGATCGCGGTTGTGCAGTTGCCGAAGAGCTGCGATGGTGGCTTTCACGAGATTTTTAGGACTCGTAGAACCATACGCCTTGGTGAGGATGTCGGTGATCCCGCAGAGTTCCATACAGGGGCGCACGCTTTTGCCTGCGGTCACGCCGGTACCCGGGCGGGCCGGAACCAGCACCACGCTGCTGGCGCCGCTGCGGCCGGTAACAATGTGCGGCACGGTGCCACCCTTCAGGTTCACCTTGAACATCTGCTTGCGGGCATCTTTGGTTCCCTTCTCAACGGCCATGGGAACTTCGTTGGCTTTACCATACCCGTAGCCCACGCTGCCGCGACGATCGCCCACAACCACCAGGGCACCGAAGCTGAAGGTACGGCCACCCTTGACCACCTTGGCGCAGCGATAAACACGCACCACGGCAGATTCGACCCCGGATTCATCTCGTTCACGGCCACGGTTTTGCCGATTTCCGCCTGACCGCCCGCCACCCTGCCGCCCACCGCCACGGCCACCGCGGCCGCCGCCTCCACCACCACCGCCGCCGCCAAACCCACCGCTGCCCGCTCCACCACCACCCGCACCACTGCCACCACCGCCACCGAAGCGCTCTTGGCGCGTTTGTTCAGGTGCGAGCGCGGGGGTCGCTGGCGCACCGGTTTGTGCCGGGGCGCTGTCCGTGGGTGCCGCTGGTGCCGCAGAAGCTGCGGGTTGACTCGGAGTTTGCTGTTCTTCAGCCATGGAAAATCTCTACAAAAAGGTTCTTAGAATTTCAATCCGGCCTTGCGAGCGGCTTCCGCCAGGGCCTTGATGCGGCCATGATACATCCGGCCACCGCGGTCGAACGCCACTTGCGTTACACCCGCCTGCATGGCCCGTTGGGCGATAGCCTTACCGACGGCCTCGGCGGCGGGAATGTTGCCACCGGTCTTCTGATCGCCGCGCACCTCAGTTACCGTGCTGCCTGCCGATGCCAGCGTGCGGCCCGACAGGTCGTCAATCACCTGGGCATAGATGTGTTTGCTCGAGCGATAAACCGACAATCGCGGCCGCTCCACAGTACCAAATATGCTGTTGCGCACATGATACTTCCGTCTTGCCAGTCGCTTGGCCTTATGGGTGTTTTTATCTGACATGTTGCCTTAACCTCGCTCAACCATCAACGGCCTGCTGGTTTTTTCCAAACCAGATTGCAATGAACACATTACTTCGCACCGGCACCGGCGAACGCCTTGCCCGCCTTGAGTTTGACCACTTCGCCCGCATACCGAATCCCCTTACCCTTGTAAGGCTCTGGTTTACGAACGCTGCGGAGGTCACTGGCAAACTGGCCAACGGCCTGTTTGTCGGGACCGGCGATGTTGATCTTCGTCGGCCCTTCCAGCGCTACCTGCAGTCCCGGTGGGATCGCTAGGGTAATTTGATTGGCAAACCCAACTGACAGCACCAGCTTATTGCCCTTTTGCTCAGCCTTGTAACCAACGCCCTGAATCTCCATCGTCTGGGTATATCCCTTGGAGACACCCTCAACGCAGTTAGCCAGGAGCGCCCGGGTCAGGCCGTGCAGGGCCTTGCTTTGCTTTTGATCATCCGGACGTGTGACCACCAGTTCTTTTTTGCTCTCGTCCAGCTTCACCGTGATTAAGGGATGGACCTGCAACTGCAGCTTGCCCTTGGGGCCTTCAAATTTAACCAGGCGATCAGTCATGTTGACCTTGACGCCACCGGTGATCGGTACTGGCTTTTTTCCAATTCGGCTCATGATTCAGTCCTTACTGCTGCTGTCGGCCCGTAAACGTTGCTCTGCTGCGCCTGCTCAGCTCACCGTGCATAGCAGCTCGCCACCCACGTTCGCTTCACGCGCCCGGCGATCGCTCATCACGCCTTTAGACGTGCTCACCACGGCGATTCCCATGCCGCTGAGCACATCGGGCAGCTCACCCACCTTGCGGTAGACGCGGCACCCGGGTTTGCTGGCGCGGTCGATCGTGTGGATCACCTTTTCGCCGCTCAGCGAATATTTCAGCTTGATGCGCAACTGCCCTTGCTGCCCGTCATCAATGCGATCGAATTCTTCGATGTAGCCCTCATCTTTGAGCACCTGCGCAATACCGCTACAGATTTTGCTCAGACGAATGAGGACCAATCGGCGTCCGACGCGGTTGGCGTTGCGGATGCGGGTCAGCATGTCTGCGATGGGATCTTGATTATTCATCGCTACGCTCGTCTCCAGGAAGGCATGTATGCCCTCTTTCTGCTTGCAAAAATTCGATCAAACTAATTGCTGCTTACCAACTAGCTTTCCTGAGCCCAGGAATCTGTCCGGCCAGCCCCAGTTCGCGAAGCATGATGCGGGAAATCTTGAACTTCCGAAGCACCGCATGCGAACGGCCAGTGATCTGGCAACGATTCTTTGAACGCGTTGCGCTCGAATCGCGCGGCAGCTTGGCGAGGGCAGCGAAGTTCTTGTCCTTCTTCAGCTGACGCCTCAGATCCGCGTATCGCTTCACCAGCTCTTCGCGACGCTTTTGTTTTGAAATCCAGGCTTTAGTGGCCATACATTCTCACTTCTTTAGTTACTGACAGTTGCTACTGATTCTTCAGACACAGGTTTCCCACCGATACGATCCATCGCGCCTTCCTTATTGTCTTCGCGGAAAGGCATCCCAAACTGCTTGAGCAACTCACGCCCCTCATCAGGGCTGCTGGCAGTCGTCACCACCGTGATATTCATCCCTTGCTGAAACGTCAGCGTTTCTATGCTCACTTCTGGGAAAACCGTCTGCTCGGCAAAACCGAAGTTGTAGTTTCCGCTGCTGTCAAACCCCTTAGGATCCAACCCGCGAAAGTCCTTCACGCGCGGGATTGCCAGCGTGATCAGACGATCCAGAAATTCGTACATCCTCGATCCGCGAAGCGTCACTTTCAAACCCGTTTCCTGACCTTCACGCACCTTGAAATTCGCCACGCTCTTCTTGGCTTTGCAGCGAACTGGTTTCTGCCCGGCAATGACCGACAGCTCTTTTTCAGCCTGCTCGATCTTGCCCTTGCCTTCTCCACCCGCGGTCGCAAATTTGCCGACGCCCATGGAGATCACGATTTTCTCCAGGCGGGGCACCGCCAGGACATTGGTAAAACCAAATTTTTGCTTCAGCGCGGGAACGACTTCGCCGCGATACTTGGCGATCAGACGGGCCGGCGGAGCGGGCTCGTGCGGGGCGGAGCCATCATCAACGTCCACCTTGACCTGCGGACCCTTGGGTGGCCGTTTGCCTTCGCCCTTGGCACCCTTCTGGCCCGATTTTTCAGCCTTGGGTTGCTTAGCGGGTTTAGCGCCCGCTTCTTTTTTTTCTTCTTTATCTTTTGCCATGACTGCCTCTTCGCGCTGCTATTACTCCACTGCACATCTGCTGCTCCTGATCGGCAGCGGTACTTGATCGGTTATTTTTTACCCAGGCGGCCCAGGTCAGCGCCACCTCGGACGGCGACACGGTGCTTCAGCCCTTCGCGCGTTTCAAAACGTACCCGCGTGCCTTTGCCGCTGGCCGGATCCACCGGCATCACGTTGCTCAAATGAATCGGCGCATCCTTCTGGATCCGACCACCCTGCGGATTACGCTGCGAAGGCCGCACATGTTTCCATACGCGATTGATCCCTTCGATCACCACCCGGTCCCTGCCACGTTCCTGCTTGTCCTGGACCAAGCGCAATACCTTTCCGGTTTTGCCCTTATCCGCGCCCGCGATCACCATCACCGTATCGCCGCTTTTAATATGCCTTGCCATGATCCGCTCTTCCAATTGACGTTGCACGCCTCACACCGAACACCGCGATGAATAGTTCCTTAAACGACTTCTGATGCCAGCGAGACGATTTTCATGAAGTTTTTATCACGCAGTTCC
>JBBSFP010000224.1:0-5292 GCA_038238625.1 Tepidisphaerales bacterium | reverse complement strand
GTGAAATAGCTCTTGGAATCGGCCTCTGATGGGCAGACGATGTCCGCATCCCCGGTCCCTGGCACGACAAACAAGCCACCATTGGCTTCGTTGGCATCATCCAGGGCCGTCCATGCTGCCATGCATGTGCCAGGCTTCACTTTTAGATAAAAATTGTCCTGATGAGCGGCCTGCCCGCGCGCTCCAGGAGGCTTGAAATAGAACATGCTCTGGGCGGCCACCGGTTCATCGCCCATCAGCTGCCCGAGCGTTTCCCCCACGCGCGCATCAAGCATGTACCGGCGCGCCAAAGGACCTACGGGTCGATCCAGGTGCCGATGCGGCTGCATCATTCTCGGATAAAACGACAGTGGATCCGATGCGTCGTATTTACCACCCCAGCCGGATGTTTCGGACAACCCTTCCACCGGACCATCGCGATTGAGATCCATGAAGGCGTCAACGATCAAGCGGATTTCGTCCGCAGCGAACAGGCCCCGGGCGATATGGTATCCATCACGCTGGAATTGCGCGATAGCGGTTTCGTCTAATGCTTGCATCATTTTGCTACCCATTTCGGAAATGATATAGCCCCCGCAGGCCCACCGCTACACCTGCATCACTTCTATGCGTTTGTGCTCGATGAGATCATCGATTTTGGTCTCGTACTGCTTGGTCATCTCCTGCACTTTTTCCTTACCACCTTTAGATTCGTCCTCAGTCATCACGCCTCCCTTTTCTTCGGTGTCGATCAGCTTGTTGGCATCGCGGCGGCTATTGCGCACCTTGATTTTTGCCTCCTCCGAAAATTGCTTAACCTGGGCGACCAGTTGCAGTCGCCGCTCTTGTGACAACGACGGAAGGCTCATCCGAAGCTGCCGACCATCGCTGTGGGGCGTCAGTCCGAGCTTGGTTTCACCGATTGCCTTCTCGATTGCCTTCAAATCCGCCGGGCTAAAGGGTTTAACCAGGATTTGCGTAGCTTCCGGAATGCTGATGGATGCGATCGATTTCAGATCGGTCAGCGAACCGTAGTAATCGACCTTGATATTCTCTACCAATGCCGGCGTGGCGCGGCCAGTGCGAATTCCGCGCATCTCATGGCGGAGATGCTCGATGGCTTTTTCCAGTTGTTCTTCAAAATCGAAAAGGATGTCGTCGATAGGCATGGGACTCTCCAGGTGCAGACAACTAGGGGGCGATTAAGGCAGAATGTGCGTGCCAACCTTTTCGCCCCGTAGGACGCGTGCGATGTTGCCAGATTTTTTGATATTGAACACCACCAGCGGAATCTTCCGTTCCATGCACAGGGTGAAGGCCGTTAGATCCATCACACGCAGTTGCTGATGCAATACCTCGGGATAGGTGATGTTGTCGTACATCTTGGCCTGGGGGAATTTTTTTGGGTCGGCATCGTAAATGCCATCAACCTTGGTCGCCTTTAGCAGCACGTCTGCCTGGATCTCGGTAGCCCGCAGCGCGGCGCAGGTATCGGTTGTGAAAAAGGGATTGCCCGTACCACCGGCCAAGATCACGCATCGATTTTTTTCAAGATGCCGTACGGCTCGCCGGCGAATAAAGGGCTCGCATACCGCGTGCACGCTGAGTGCCGAAAGCACACGCGTGGGTTGGCCCATACTTTCCATCGTTTCCTGAAGCGCCAGCGCATTGAGCACCGTGGAGAGCATTCCCATGTAGTCGGCCGTGGCACGCTCGATGTGCCCATCCTCGGCAAAGGTCGCGCCGCGAATGAAGTTTCCACCCCCAACCACCACGGCCAACTGCACCCCCATCTTGGCCACATCCGCGCACTGGCGAGCAATGGTCTCGAGTTCATCGGCTTCAATGCCGAATGCGCCTTCACGACAAAACCCTTCGCCGCTGATTTTCAACAACACTCTTTTGAACACCGCTCCACCGGCTGTTTTTATATTCGATGGCATTCGAGAGGGATCGATAGCAGCGTTAGGACTTGCAGGCATGTCGGGATTATACCGGGCAACTAACACTGCGGAAGGGCGATACTTATCCGCGGCCCTGTTCATTACCCGGCTTGTCGCGCTTCCTGCATCAGATTTCGCCCCACCGTGCGACGCCCGCTAAGATTCCCCCATGCGCCGCGATGTGCGACATATCCCGGTTCTGCTTGACGCGGTGGTTGAAACGCTTAAACCGCGCGACGGTAAGATAATCGTCGATTGCACCCTCGGGCTGGGCGGACACGCTTCGGAAATATTGCAGAGGATCAAGACCACCGGCCAACTGATCGGGATCGATTTCGACCCTTCCAATGTTGCCCTTGCGCAAAGCCGATTGCAAAAAATCGGCGGTCATTACCAACTGTTTCAAAACAACTTTGCCGCTCTCCCCGAAGTTCTGATCGAAGCGAAGGTCGACCGCGTCGACGGGGTCCTGGCCGACCTGGGCGTTGCCAGCCCGCAGATCGATAATCCCGCCCGCGGCTTTTCCTATCGCCATCCCGGTCCCCTGGACATGAGGATGGACCCGACGCGCGGCCAGACCGCAGCCACGCTGGTGAATCGTCTCAGCGAAAGCCAGCTCGCTATCGCCCTGACGGAATTTGGGGATGAGACCGATGCCCCCGCCATCGCGCACCTGATCGTTCAACGCCGCGTGGTGAAAGCCATCCAAACCACGCAGGAACTGACCGCTATCGTTTGTGAAGCGCGCGATTTTACGCTCCAGCGGGCTGCCGGGGCCAAGTTGCACCCGGCCGCACGCACGTTTCAGGCCCTGCGTATCCTGGTCAATCGTGAATTGGCCAATCTCGAACGCTTGCTCAATGTGCTGCCCACCTCCCTGGCCCCCGGTGGCATCGCGGCGATTATCAGTTTCCACAGCGGGGAGGATCGGCGAGTCAAAGCCGCATTTCGCGAGGGATTGCAGTCCGGCGTTTACAGCGATATTTCAGCCGATTGCATTGTCGCCAACGAAAATGAACGCGATGAAAATCCCCGTGCGCGATCGGCCAAATTGCGTTATGCGGTGAGGGCACCAGCACGGGCGCAATAACCAATTCGGAAGTTATGGCTGCCTGATGCCGAGTTTGTACGGGGCCCTATTTAGTGGCCCATTGCTGGTACTTCTGCATCGCCATATCCAAGGCGATGTTCATCATCTGCTCATCGGTTCTCACGCTGGCGCGTTGTTCGAGTTCCATCAGATGTGCTTCCCGCAGCGCGGTGAATTGTGAGCGCTCCAGGGCGTTGCGGATTGAGGCCTGCGTCTCTTGTTCTTCGAACGGGCGTACCCGCCCATCGCGGCGCTCTTCCATCCTGGCGATGTAGAATGCCGCCTTGCCTTCCACGATGCCCGTGATCTGGCCGGGTTGCAGCTTCCACACCTCATCGTCCACATTCTGCTGCGCATAGTGCCCGCGCTCGATGGGGTCTTTGCCAGGGAAACCTGCGTTGGCGGCCAGCCAGGCATTGTCGTTTTCGACACTGGCCATGTGGGCGAATTCTTCACCCTTTTGCAGGCGAGTAAGCTTTTCCGTCGCCTTGGCAAGCGCCTTATCGCGACCCCCGGTTTTTTCGAAGCTGATTTCAATCACGCGAAAGCGCGCGGCTTCCCGCTCGGAAAATTCGGATGCCTTTTTGCGCTCGTAGTATTTGCGCAAATCCTGAGCGCTTACCTGAATCTTGGGGTAAATCTTCTTCTCGTAATAGATCTGCACAACGTTGCTTCGGTATTGCTGCTGCACAATCTCGTCAAAATCACTGCCATCGCGCGCGGCCTTACTCCGTGCCACTTCCAGCGATCCTCCCGCGGCGCTGATCTGCTTTTTTCGCCAATCCTGCGTCGCCATGTCGGCGATCCGCATATCGTCTTGTTCCAGCCCGCGCTGGGCAGCGGCATACTCCAGTTCTTCGTGAATGAGTTTGACAATTTCCTCGGAAATTTGCTGACGGGCAAAATCCTGGAACTGTTTAGGAGCAAGATCTTTGGCCTTTTGTCGAAGTGGCAGATCAAGTTCGGTGAGCACGCGGTTGGCGTAGACCGGGGAACTGTCCACTTCCGCCACCACCCCGCCAAGGATCATGTACGCGCCATCGGATTTGCCGATCGCGGGGCCGGTGGCCGGGCCCGGGTTGCCAGAAATCACCGGCGTCCGGTCTGCGGTCAAATATTGAGGTGCTACCTGCGGGGGCCCCATCTGTGTGGAAGCGAGTTGCGTCGGGGCAGCTTGCTGCCCTGCGGGAGAATTAGTTAACTGGGCCTGGGTGCCGACGGGGGCAGCTTGCGGTTTGATGAACGCCTGCGGGGGTAACTCGCGGGCGTGCCCCCTACCGATGAGCGGCCTGGGCGAATGCTGACATGCCAACCCAGTTATCAAGGCCCCGGCCCCGGCGAAACCGCAAACACCACGCAGGAATAGACCCAATGATCGCATGCGATTTTTCTCCGAGTTCATTGAATGGGGTTAGACCCCCCGCGAAAGATGACGGGTTGGTCACATTATCCGACTGCTCCGTCCATCACAAGTTATCGGACGCAGCCAATGCAAGATGTGAATTAAAGCCTTTAGTAGTGCTCATCTACCCTATCTTTGAAGATCTCCGGGAGTGCGCATGGAAACAGGCGTACCCAGGATTTCCATCGTCACAAATTGCTGCTGCAGGACATTCGGTCGCTGCAGTGCTTTAAGCAGCGCGACTCCCGGTGCCGGGCTGTGCACTTCCACGGTCGGAATCGTATCATCGGACACCGACTGCTGAACGGACGACCGCACTGCGGAGCGGGGCTCGCGTCCGGGTGGGGCGGGTGGTAATGGCACTGCTGGCTGCGCTGTCCGCGCTGCGGCCCGCACGTTGCCGCCGGGCGTGCGGGGCTGGCGCGCGGCTGGCAACGGGGCGGTCTGTCCCATCATGCGCAGGCGGTTTGCCGCCAGGGTTGCCTGATCAAGCGCTGTTCGATCTGGCAGAGCGGTTCCCATGCGTTCCTGAACCTTCACCGCCGCCAGTCGCGCTTGCTCCACTTCGTAATGGCGCTGGCTTGTGGGGCTGGAAGCCACCTGCCGGCCCGATGCCATCGCGTCCGCCAGACGCTGACGGCTTACCTCCTCCTGATTGCCCGTGGTGACCTCTCGAATCTTTTTAATTAGAGCGCCAATTCCCCCGATAATCGCGATCACGACGAAGACAACAACTTTGATAATGCCTTCGTCGATCTCGGCGAACGTGAAGTTGTGCGGTGAAAAGCAGCTCACGGGATTAATTTACGATACCGATCGCATCCCATCACTCGGTTTGGAAATACTTTCGCGCATGGCGGTGTCGGCCTGCACGTTTT
>JBBSFP010000223.1:0-5297 GCA_038238625.1 Tepidisphaerales bacterium | reverse complement strand
TTGGTCTGGGTTTTCAGAAAGTTGTAGAGCTTGCGATTGGTGCCGGCCGGGACGGTCGACTTCACGATGATCGTCACCATGTAGTCGGCATTGAGCTCAGCGAGGGCATCGCAGACTTCTTTACCGGCGTTTTCGAGGTAACTCATGTCGACGGTGCCATCGTCCTTCGGGGGTGTGCCCACTGCAAGGAAGATCACTTCCGCATCCTTCACGGCGGCCTTAATGTTGTCGGTGAATTGCAGTTGCCCAGAGGCGTAATGCTCCTGCATCAGCTCCAGCAACCCAGGTTCGAAAATGGGACAATGACCATCCTGAAGGGTTTTGAGCCTCTTGGGGTCTTTCTCCACCCCGCGCACCGTGTGACCAATGCTGGCCAGACACGTACCGGTGACCAAACCGACATATCCACATCCGATAACGGTAACATCCATGGCATTTCCTTATGAGCAAGACAGTGTAATAGTCTGATCGGACATTTCTCCTTTGTCCTTGTCAATTAATCGCATTGGCAACCGTCTTTGGCAAGTGGCGAACTTCAATGGATTTTGTGGAAGGTCGTTCGTTGAATGGCTTTGTCAGGGACAGTGTTAAGCCGTGGGCGTTTGCAGGCGGTCGGGGATTTCGAGCACGCTGTCGGGGTCGGGGGCATCACCGATGGCCATGGATGAGGGGGTGCTCAACGTTTTTCGCACTGCCACGCGCGATTTTTCATGCACCATGCCCATTTTGTAGGCCGCCACGATGATGCCACCGAAGATCACGAGGTAAACTGCCACTGCATAGCGGGTTCTCATGAAGATGATCAACGCACCGAGCGATGCAAATGCCAGGGCCAGGAAGTAGCTGATAATTACGGTCTGCTTCACGCTATACCCGCGGGCCACCATCTGATGGTGAAAATGGTGTCGATCGGCGCTGAAAAATGGCCTGCGATTAACCCATCGGCGGGCAAAAGCCAACGCCGTATCCAGAACAGGCAGCGCGAACATGATCATGGCCGCCAGGAACCATTTGGGGTGTTGCCGCTCGCCGGCCATGATAATCAGGGTTGCGCAGGAAAATCCCAGGAACATGGACCCGGTATCCCCCATGAAGATAGAGGCGGGGTTGAAATTATATGGCACGAATCCCAGCACGGCCCCGAGCAACGCCAGCGCCAGGACGACCCGCAGTCCATCGGTGTTGGGGCTGAGGCTGATTTCGGACATGGCCAAGTGAATGGCCAGGAAAAGGAACCCGGCTGAAACCACTGCGGTCACGCCGCCGCAAAGGCCGTCGAGGCCATCCATCAAGTTGGTGGCGTTGCAGCAGCCCACGACAACAAACACCACCAGCATGCTGCTGGTGACGATGATGACCGAGTCAGGAATGGGGGGCCAGGCAAAAAGACGGAACGTGAAAGCATCCAGCGGGCGCAGCAGCACTGCCGTCACGTGGGTGCCGATCCCACTGTTCAGCAGAATCATGGCGGCAGCGGTTTGGCCCATGATTTTGATGGCGGGCTTCATCCCGCGCAAGTCATCCCAAAGCCCGAGGGCGAGGATGACGGTGGCAGCCACGACAATGCCAAAATTCACCCACATATGATCCGGCGCCCCCGGATCAGGACGATGAAAACGAAGGAACTGGCTAAGAGCCATCCCAGCCAGCCATCCTAAAAAAACCGCCACCCCACCGAGATACGCCACCGGTACGCTATGCATTTTTCGCAGACTGTCGGGTTGATCGATGATCCTGAAATAGTTGGCGACCAAACGCATGATCGGGGTGAAGCAAAACGAGACGAGGAACGCGGCATAGAAAACATAAATATACGGCGCGATCACCGTATCAGCGGTCATAGGCTGACCGGGAACATAGATTTCGCTCTGGGCCAGAAAATGGCTGAACAAATGGGTCATTGAAACACCAGTATAAACCGGCGTGTTAAGCAAACAAGGCAATAAGTGATGGGTTGGTGGATGGAGAATATTTCCAAAGAAACGTTCGTCGTTCTTCTTTGTAAATTTTTCACACCACTGGTTGCGGGATGGGTGTTTCCAGGGGGCGGCGCCACAGGAGGTGCATCTTCCAGTGGTCGTCGTCGCGAAGCGGGTAATCCAGTCGGTGATGAACGCCGCGCGATTCGGTACGGCTGTAGGCAGCGGTCGCCACCAGGGCCGACACGGTCAGCATGTTTTGCACTTCCCACCCGGCAATGGAAACGGCGGTGGCGGCACCAGCAGCGGGGGCAAATGTTTTGTCCATCACGTAGCGGGTCCAGAAATTGATGATGTCGCGCGTTTCCATCAGCCGGTCTCCTTCGCGCTCGATACCAACATTACGCCACATTAAGCTGCGCAACGAGCTTTTCACGTCGACAATGTCCAGTTCGGTGCGGGAGCTGGCGGGTACTTTTGCCTCGAGCTTCAACGGAAATTGGCCGGCGAATTCGCGGCCGCGCTGCGCTGCATCCGCGCCCGCCCGAGCCCCGAACACCAGCCCTTCCAACAGTGAATTACTCCCCAGACGATTAGCGCCATGCAGCCCACTACAACTGGCCTCGCCCACGGCATACAGCCCCTCCACGCTGCTGCGCCCCATCTCGTCGACGTCTACCCCACCTATAAAATAATGCGCTGCGGGATGAATCGGGATGGGTTCCTTCGAACAGTCGATATCAAACTCCGCCAGCAGTTTGGTTAACTGCGGAAAACGTTCTCGGAATTTCGTGGCCGGGAGATGGCGAACATCCAGATAGACGTGCGTGAAATTTGTTTTTTGAATCTGTCGCACGATGGCCCGGCTCACGATATCGCGCGGGGCCAGTTCGCCCATTTCGTGCTGCTCGGGCATAAATCGATACCCATTGCGATCGATCAGGTACGCCCCTTCACCGCGCACCGCTTCGGTGATCAATGCCCTGCTTGCACCGGCAACGTAGAGCGTGGTGGGGTGGAACTGCATCATCTCCATGTCGCGCACGTTGACGCCGGCCCGGTAGGCCATCGCGTGCCCATCGGCAGTCGCGATCACCGGGTTGGTCGATTCCCGATAGAGCTGCCCCGCCCCGCCGGTGGCCAGAATTGTCTGCTTCGCCCAGATCACGTTGACCTGACCATCAACGGTTGCCAGCGCGCCGATACATCGCCCGCCTTCGGTGATCAAATCAAGGACAAAACTTTTCTCCGATACCCGCACCTGCTCGCGCCCGCGCACGGCATTGATGAGCGTCTTGGCCACGTCCTGCCCGGTGGCATCGCCAAAGGAATGCACGATCCGCGCGAAGCTATGGCCGCCCTCGCGCGCGAACGCCAGGTCATGGGGATTGCCCAGCTCCTTATCAAAATGAGCCCCCCATGAGAGCAATTCCAGCACGCGCTGCGGACCTTCGCGCACCACGATTTGCACGCAGCGCTCATCGCACAGCCCAGCCCCGGCGATTTCAGTGTCCTGCACGTGCGATGCTTCGCTGTCCAACGGCTGTAACACCGCTGCGATCCCGCCCTGCGCGTACCATGTGTTTGATTCTGCAAGCGTGTCCTTTGAAAGCAGAAGGACATCCGCCCCGTTGTCAGCAGCGGCAAGGGACGCGCGCAGCCCCGCGACACCTCCGCCGATCACCAGCACATCGGTGAATTGCTGCGGTAAACGTGCGGCGTTGAACGGAACGAGATATCGGCGCTGCGTAAGCGGTTCGAACATGGTTCGATCCCTGGTCCTTCGATTCCTAGGCCCCTTCACGCGAGATGATCTTGAACTGCTCACGCTCGCCGACGCCACGAACCGGGTAATCCTTGCGCAGCGGATAGCTGCCGTAGCCATTCCACGTCAGCAACCGGCGAAGATCGGGATGCCCTACGAAAATGATGCCGAACATGTCGTAGGTCTCGCGCTCCATCCACTCAGCACCGTTCCAGACGGAGGTCACGCTGTCAACTTTCAGACCCGGATCCCCCTTCTCCATCACGTCCTCATCGCGCCAGTCATGGCCCGGAGAAGTGTCTTGTGTCGGATCGCAAAAAACCTTGAGCCACAACCGTCGGTTGTTGGTAATGGACGTAAGGCCGTAGTTGACGGCAAAGCGATGCGTCGCCCCGGGGAAATTCAGATAGTCAACGCCGTGCAGCTCCGCGAGCATGTCATAATTCTGCGACGGGTCATCGTGCAGGAACCGCGCGACCTGGAGAATGTTCTCCCGCGGGATCACCAGCGTGACCATATCGCGAAATTCACGACCCAGAAACTTCACGTTAGGAAATGCGCCCTTGAGCGCGCCGATAGCCGGGTGTTCAATCGTGGCAACCATGGTGGGCATTGTTGTGAATGGCGAAGCGACGTCAACTTTTCTTTAATGTGCCTGATGATCTGCGATTGCTCACAGCGCGCAAGCAACGATGGGTTCCTGCGTGCCATCGGTACTATGCAGCCAGCGTCGGCCATCGTGTTCGATCAGATCCATCGCGCGCTTCGGACCCCACGTTCCCGGAGCATAATCCAAAGGAGCCTTTTTCGATTCCTTCCATGCTTGCTCGATCGGGTCGATTACCTGCCAGGCAGCTTCAGCTTCATCCCCTCGAATGAAGAGCGTCTGGTCTCCCAGCAGCGCGTCGAAAATCAGACGTTCGTAGGCCTCCGGTGGTTCCACGTTGAAGGCAGTCTTGTAGAGAAAATCCAGTGCCACTGATTTGATGTTCAACTGACCTCCCGGCACCTTACCATTGAGCCGCCAGCTTACGCCCTCCTCCGGCTGCACTCGAATAATCAGATCATTCGGATAAACCGGCGAATCACACTGCTTTTGAAACAACGTCAGCGGCGGTGAACGAAAACGCACCACCACTTCACTCAATTTCTCCGGAAGATATTTGCCGGTGCGCAAGTAAAATGGCGTCCCGCTCCAACGCCAGTTGTCGATGAACAGCCGCATCGCGACGAAGCTTTCGGTCATCGAATCGCTGGCAACATCTTTTTCTTTGAGGTAGCCCTGCGTTTTAGCGCCATTGGCTTCACCGGCGGTGTAGCGCCCGCGCACCGTCACCTCGTCGACGTTTGATTTCTGCCGCCGGATCGATTGGAACACCTTTACCTTCTCATCACGGATCGAGCGTGCATCCAGCGCCACCGGGGGCTCCATCGCCACCAGCGCCATGAGCTGGAAGATGTGGTTTTGCACCATGTCGCGCGTCGCGCCGCTGCGATCGTAGTACCCCCCACGCGATCCCACACCCAGCGATTCACTCACCGTGATCTGCACGTGATCGATGTATTTGTAGTTCCAGATCGGTTCGAAAATGGAGTTGGCAAACCGCATCACC
>JBBSFP010000222.1:0-5329 GCA_038238625.1 Tepidisphaerales bacterium | reverse complement strand
TATACCGAACTTGGCCATAAACTGCTGCATGATAAAACCTATCTGCGCGGTTTAATCACAGCACATCCCTGGAAGTCGACGTGCGGTTTTATCATCTGTTACATCCTGCTGGCGGCGCTCGCATTACCCATTTGGCCATTGCAGGTCCTCTCGGGCTACTGTTTCGGATTGCCGCGGGCGATACTTTATTGCGAAATGGGCTCAGCACTGGGCGGCACTCTGGGAATGCTGATCGCACGAGGGCTTCTGCGCGAATTTTTTCGCAAACGCGTGGAAGCCCGTCTCGAAAAAATCCGGCAACTGGAAAAGACGCTCGACAACAACGGCCTGCTGGTCGTCCTCACCTGTCGACTGTTGCATTTTGTGCCGTTTGGTGCCAGCAACTATGTCTTCGGATTGACCACCATCACGCCGCGCGAAGTACTTGTCGGTACCCTGATCGGTAATCTTCCGGCGATCATGCTGTACGTCGGCATCGGGGCCGGCCTGCATCCGTGGTCCAACTGGCGATATTTGTGCATCCTTATCGGCCTAAACCTTTTGCTGGCGCTCCCGCTGTTCCTGCATTTTGCCCGCCGCGTGCGTGACCGCCGCAGGGCCATTGGATTATCGGCAACTGCGCCTGCGCCACCAGCACCCGTTCCATCCCCTGGCAGGAATTGAATGCTGATCGATGCCCATCTTGATCTTTCCTACAACGCCCTGGATCGCGGGGTCAACGTGCTGGTGCCGGCATCGGAGCAGGTGGCGGATGCCGAAGGGATCCCCACCGTGGGGCTGCCTGATCTGCGGGCCGGTGGGGTCGGGTTGATCTGCGCGACGCTGTTTATGTCGCCGTTCAATGAAGCCGAACCCTCGCGGGCGGGGTATCGCACGGCACAGCAGGCATTTGATCAATGCCAGCATCACCTGGCGTGGTATCGAAAGCAGGTTGCCGATGGGCAATTGCGATTGATCACGCGCGGCAAAGAGCTGGAAAATTTATTTCCACCCGATGTGGAATCGCCGGCGATTCCGGTGATTTTGCTCATGGAGGGGGCTGATTCGATACGATCGCCGGAAGATGTGGCCATGTATTTCCAGACCGGTATTCGCGCCGTGGGTTTGGCATGGAAGCGCACTCGCTATGCCGGCGGGACGGGAGCGCCGGGGCCCCTGACCAGCGACGGGCGACAACTGGTGATCGCGCTCGACACCGCCGGGATGATCCATGATGCCTCGCACCTGGCTGAAGAATCGTTCTGGGACTTGCTGCGGCTGAGCGACGGGCCGGTCATGGCCTCGCACTCCAACTGCCGAGCAATTGTGCCGACGGATCGCCAGCTTTCAGATGAAATGATTCGCGCCATAGTCCAGCGCGATGGCGTGATCGGGATCAATTTCTTTGACCGCTTTTTGTTGCCCCCGCGCGAACTGCATCAACGCCGCGCCCGCCTGGCGGATGTGGTGCGGCACATCAGGCACATTTGCGATATCGCTGGTGACACCCACCATGTGGGCATCGGTACCGACATGGACGGCGGCCTGGGGCAAAACGAAATCCCCGAAGAAATCCGAAGCTCCGCCGATCTGCCGAAAGTAGGCGATGCACTGCAGACATCCGGATTCAATTTGGAAGAGATGGGGGCGATCCTGCGCGGTAACTGGCTGCGCTTCTTTCAACGCCACCTGCCATAACGCCACCTGCCGCAGCGATGAATCAGTCCCCCGCCGTCACCTGGTCAAGCATGGCCCGCCATCGCACCGCCCACAGCTCCGCGGCATAAGCAGCGGCAAAATGCTGGCTGCGACGACCCCATTCCGGCAGCAGTGCATAGTGTTCATGCAGCCAGCGCATGCCGCGGCAAAGCGATTTGACATCCCCAGTGGCAGCCAGCAGGCCGTTATAAAACGGTCGCACGTTTTCGACTGCGGATCCGCATGCTTCTGAACACAAGACCGGGAAACCCGCCGCACACGCTTCCACCACCACCAGCGGCCACGGATCAAATCGGCTTGCCAGCACAAAGGCTCCGCAGTCGCGCAGCACCGCCGGTTGATCGAAGGGCTGCACAAACCCGCGGTTTTCAATCAACCCGTTTGACTTGGAGGCGGCCTGGGTAATCAGCACTTCATCTTCGCCCTTGCCACAGCAGGTCAGCGGCCAGGGGTCTTTGACCGATTTGCAATACCGGGCATAGGCTTCAAGCAGAATATCGATCCCCTTGGAGCTTTCGTAGCGGCCCATGTACAAAAACCGCCGTGGCCAGCCATCAGGGCTAGCAAGGCGTTGCTCATAGAGCGGGGAAAATGCGTTGTAGTCGATCCCGTACGCGCCGCGGATGAGCTTCTTCTCAGGGATGTTCAGCAGCCGCGCGTATTGCCAACTGCGTTCACCCGCCACCACCACCGCCGACATGCCGCTGAGATAATTTCGCAACCACACGCGCCCCACCACTTGCCGCATGCCTTCCATGAAGTTCAGCAGCGTGAGCTTCCAGGGAGTGTCCATCACCATCACGCGCGGCAGGTGCCGCAACTGGGGATGGGTCGCCAGCTTGATGTAGGGCCTATGAAACCATCCTGCGAGAATCAAAATATCCGGGCGCCGTTCGATCACCAGCGATGCAACCAGGTTCGAATCGTCCTGCTCTCGTTGGTTCAATAGTCGGCAGCTGAAACCCGAGATAATTTTTTGATCAAAAGGCGCATTGATGGCCAATCCAATGCCGCCACTCGTCTCGGCACCGGGGCCGCCGATGGAAGCCGGTTTGGCATTTCCGCCGTTGCTCAGCGCGATCACTTCGAGTTCGACCCCTGGCTGCTGCCCCAGCGCCCGCCAGCAGGCGCTCATATAACCGGAGATGTGTGCCCAACATATCACTACACGCATATGAGCTCATTCAAGCGACTGCACCAGCGCTGCCGTTATGATCGCACAACCTCGCATTACTATGCGTATTGCTCGATGTTAGAAATGTTGCAGCGGATGCCCAGTGCTCCCGGCGATGTTAGTTTGAACGTTTAAAATCTCACAGTGTTGCGGAAAAAAAATCGTCTCGGTGGATTGTATCAGGGAATCACTGACTACATTACCGGAACTTAACCTAAGTTCTCTACGACATTCTTGCAAAAAATTGGTTTTAGTTTATAGTAAAGCAGCGTTCGCGCGAAGGTGCATTGCCCGCCACATCTCAGCAGCGTCGATTTGCAATTTTGATAGCTCACCCTTGCGAACCATGCGTGCATATTTAGTCACCGGCGGAGCAGGCTTCATTGGCGCGCATCTGGTGCGAGGATTGCTTCACAGGAATCCGCACGACCGCGTAACAGTGGTGGACGATTTTTCCACAGGGTGCCTGGCTAACCTTGCGAAGCTGCGTCTCGATCCAGAAACCGTCGGGCGATTGCATGTGGTCCGTGATTCGGTCGAGAACCAGCAGACCCTGAACCTACTGGCCAGCCAGTGCGACGCGGTGTTTCACCTTGCGGCAGCTGTGGGTGTCACGTTGGTGGCCAATGAACCGATTCGCACGATCCGCACGACGGTACACGGCACCGAGGTGGTGCTGGAAGCCGCCAGCCGGTTTGGCCGACCGACGCTCATCACCAGCTCATCGGAAGTGTATGGTAAAGGCTTACAGGTTCCATTTGGTGAAGATGACGACGTTGTCATGGCGGCCACTTCGTTTAGCCGTGGGTGCTATGCCTACAGTAAAGCGATCGATGAATTCCTTGCGCTGGCGTATTTCAAGCAATATGGTCTCCCCGTCACATTGGCACGTCTGTTTAACACCGTTGGGCCTGGGCAGGTCGGGAGGTACGGCATGGTTTTGCCGCGCTTCGTGACCGCCGCTTTAAAGCATGAGCCATTGGTGGTGTACGGCGACGGCGCGCAGACGCGCTGCTTCTGCCATGTATCGGATGTGACCGATGCCCTCATTGCTTTAATGGATCGTCTGGTAAAGCCACTGCCGCATTCCGAAAATTCCCCCGCCCCCGTGGCCGGTGGTGTGTTTAATATCGGTGGTCTGCAGGAAGTTTCCATGAACGCCCTGGCGGAAAGCGTCATTGCCCTGGCCAAATCCTCCAGCATCATCAAGCATATTTCTTACGAACAAGCCTACGGACAAAAGTTCGACGACATGATGCGCAGGGTGCCCAGGCTCGACAAAATTCGAGCGGCTATTGGCTTTGCGCCGCGCAGCAATCTGGACCAAATCATTCTGTCGGTGATCGAGGCGCAACAAACGGGTTCCGGAGCGGCGTAAAAAGCGAATCTGCCAGGCGCGCTGCCGGGCACGTGACGTTACTGAGTGGTGTTGACCTACGGGTGAAGTGCATGTGCGGAATCGCAGGACTTTTTACAGAAAGCCAGGCGGTCGTGCGCGCCGCCCTTCCTGCCATGGTCCAGTGCCTGAGCCATCGCGGCCCCGATGATCAGGGCGAAGCAGTCCTCCCGTTTGGAAGCAAGTTTCTGGGGTTCGGTCATCGACGGCTTTCGATCCTTGACCTCTCGGCCGCGGGGCATCAGCCGATGGTCAACCCCGGCACCGGGGATCAGCTCATTTTCAACGGGGAGATTTACAACTTTGCAGCGCTCCGTCGCGAGCTCGAAACCCATGGGATTCAGTTCCGCAGTCATTGCGACACCGAGGTCATGCTGCATGCGCTAAGCCTCTGGGGATCCGATGCGCTGAGCAAATTCCAGGGAATGTACGCCTTTGCGTTTTACAACGCCCGCGAGCAATCGCTCATGCTCGGGCGCGACCCGCTGGGCATTAAGCCGCTTTATGTGGCACGCATCAATGGCTCGCTGGTGTTCGCCAGCGAAGTGCGCTCCATCCTCGCCAGTGGGGTGGTCCCGCGGAAGCTGGATCGCAACGGCGTGGCGGGCCTGCTCGCCTACGCCTGCGTGCAAAGGCCTGGCACGATGGTGCAGAACGTCCGCGCCTTTCGTCCCGGTACGTTCCAGATATTTCGGCCCAACGGAGATGCACCGGAATCCCCGGCGAAGCTCTTCTGGAACTTCCCGCGTCCGGATGCGGCTATCCACGAAACCGACGCAGTCCCGCAACTGGAGAAAACCCTCGAAGCGGCGGTGCACGATCACCTGGTGGCGGATGTGCCGTTGGGGGTGTTCCTCTCCTCTGGTTTAGACAGCACCATCGTTGCCGCGCTGGCGGCGCGGCACCATCCGCACAACCGCAGCGTTACCGTGGGCTTTGCCGACCAAGCCGCCATGAGCGAGGCCCCCATCGCCACGCGCACTGCAGAGTTGTTTGGCCTTGACCACACCAACATTGACATCACTGGGCCCGATGCAGAAGCCGCGGCCATGGAATGGATC